>CACXHH010000337.1 GCA_902767455.1 uncultured Eubacteriales bacterium | reverse complement strand
GAGTGGAGTTCTTTGTCAAAATCTGAAGAGAAAATTACTATTGATGAGTTGACTGAAAAAGTAAGTTCTTATATTGAAGATAAAGAACAACTTGATACTATTGTCAAGGCTTATAATTTTGCTAAAGAAAAGCATAAGGGACAATATCGAAAAAGTGGGGAGCCATATATTAATCATGTTATGAGTGTTACTATGATTCTTATTTCGGTTTATGCAGATTATGAGACAATTGTTGCTGGACTTTTACATGATATTGTTTCTGAAGCAGGTGTAGACATTAGTGAAATAGAAGAAAAGTTTGGAAGTAACATTGCTAAATTAGTACGTGGTGTTACACAACTTAGTAAGATTCATTTCTCAACAGAAAATGAATATTTAATTGATTATTATAAAAAAATAATTGTTGGTATGACTGAAGATGTTCGAGTTATTATTATAAAACTTGCTGATCGCTTACATAATATGCGAACTCTTTGGGCAATGCCAGAGGATCGTCAAAAAGTAAAAGCACATGAAGCACTAGAAATACTTGCGCCTATCGCACATCACTTGGGAATTCATAAGATTAAAAGTGAATTAGAGGATTTGTCTTTAAGATATTTAAAACCTGATGTCTTTTATGATATAGTTGAAAAACTTAATAAGACAAAAATTGAGCGTGATAAAGCAGTTTATGATATGGAACAGGAAGTTACTAATTTACTTAATGAACATCATATTCCGCATGAAATTAAGGGCAGAGCTAAAAGTATTTATAGTATTTATAATAAACTTGATAAGGGTAAGAAATTCAGTGATATTTATGATTTATTAGCTCTTAGAATTTTAGTTGATACTGAGCAAGAATGTTATTTGGCGTTAGGACTTATTCATTCTAAATTTAGACCACTTCCTAAACGCTTTAAGGATTATGTTGCAATGCCAAAAGCAAATATGTATCAGTCTTTACATACAACTGTTTTTGGTATTGATGGTTATTTATTTGAAATTCAAATTAGAACTTATGAAATGGATGAAGTAGCTGAAAATGGAATTGCTTCGCACTGGGCATATAAAGAAAATGGGGGAAGTAATGTAACTGCTAATTTTCAATCTTCTACTGAACAGAAATTACAGTTATTTAAATCAATTATTGATTTGAGTCAAGATAAGCTTTCTAGTGAAGAGTTTGTTACTGGTGTTCAGGAGGAAGTTTTGAATGATAATATTTATTGTTTCACACCTAAAGGTGATGTTATTGAACTTCCTAAGGGAGCAACTCCATTAGATTTTGCATATAAAATTCATACTAAAGTTGGAGAGACTACAGTCGGTGCTATTGTTAATAATAATATAGTTCCACTTAATCATGAATTACAGAATAATGATATTGTAAAAATTAATACAAATAAAAATTCAACGCCTTCAAAAGAGTGGTTGAATATGGTTAAGGCTGCTACTACAAGAAATAAGATTAAAAGTTTCTTTACAAAGAATGATCGAGATATTTATGTTGAACGTGGTAAGTATGCTTTAGAAAAAGAACTACGAAAAAGAAAAATTGCTTTTAGTGATTTTATAAATGATGAAAATATCAAGATAATTTGTGAAGAGATAAAAGTTAATGATTTAGAAGAAATATATTTAAGTATTGGTAATGGTAAGGAAACAGTTAATGGTGTTATTAATATCATTGAGAAGCCAGATGATGTACCTACACCAAAGAATATTAAAGTAACTAGTAAAAATACTGATGCTGATATAATTGTTAGTGGAATTGATAAAGTTAAAGTTAATCTTGCTAATTGTTGTAATCCTGTTTATGGTGATGAGATAGTTGGTTATATCACTAAAGGTAATGGGATTACTGTTCATAGAATTAATTGTCATAATCTTGATGTGTTGGAAGATAGAACATTAGAGGTTAGTTGGAATAATAATGCTAATAAACGTTATATGACATCACTACTTGTTTATGCTAATGATAGTGAGAATCATATGCTTGATTTAGTTCAATCTGTTTCGACAATGAATGTTAGCGTTGATGGAGTTAAGACTATTAATCGTGGGGATAAAGCTATTTATGAGATTAATTGTTATGTAACTGGACTTGAACAACTTAATAAACTTATTTTAGCGATTAATAAACATAATTATATTGATAAAGTTGAAAGGGCTATGAAATGAGAGTATTAGTACAAAGAAGTAATCAAGCAAATGTTATTGTTGATGAAAAAGTAGTTGGTAAGATAGATTCTGGCTTAGTACTTTTAGTTGGTTTTACTGAAGGAGATAGTATTGATAATATCGAATACTTAGCTAAGAAAGTTGTAAATCTACGTATTTTTCCTGATGAAAATGGTGTGATGAATAAAAGTATTTTAGACTACGGTGGTAGTATCTTGTCTATTTCACAATTTACTTTATATGCTGATACTAAAAAAGGTAATAGACCTAGTTT
>CACXHH010000336.1 GCA_902767455.1 uncultured Eubacteriales bacterium | reverse complement strand
TCCTAGAGTCAAACTCTTCTGGGAATCGTTGCTGCATACGTACTAAGTTACGACCAAGCTCATAAAAGCAAATTGGTTGTGGACTTGGGCTATTTGCGAAGAACATAGTGAATAGATCTACGTGCTCTAAACGATCAAACTCCCAATGAATCTGCTTAACTGTTGCATTCTTATCAGTAATGTCAAACGTTGACCGTCTTGGATTAAAGATTACTAAGTTTTTTAAAGCTGGCATTGTCGTAGCTTCAATATCCTTCAGTGTTTTAATAACTTCTGATTGCCAATCCTCACACTGACTAATACCGCCAGCTAAAAATAAAGTTATGTCGTCAGACTTAGGATCATACGGTTGTGTAGCTTCTAAAACTTGCATGTTAAGTCCTCCTAACAATCACTGGCCCAGAATTATTAATAATTGCATCCCAATCTGTTTTCTTGAGACTGGCTTTATAGAGCTTTTGTCCTGCAATATTAGATAGTTTAGTAACCCAAATATATGCAAATGCAGCGTCCATACATAAAGCAGCTCCAGTAAGAATATACTCTTTCTGTTTGTCAGATAGTTTAAATTTCTTAGACTTGGAACTACCTTTACGATTGCCAGAAGATTTTCTATCTTTTCGAATACCCCACTTCATTCCTTTAACACCGAAGTGTTTTAATTCGTCCATACATTACTCCTTCCAAGGGCAAGTATCATTAGGAGAACGCTCGAGAGGAGTCTCGATTATTAGTGTTTCATTTCCATAATGTATTGCCTGATGTGTATCAAAACTTGTACAAATTAAGTACCTAGGACTTACAAGAAATGGGGTACGATTCTTTATGTCATACTCAGTGATTGGATTAATGTGGTGAATGTAAACAGGTCCAAATATTTCATAGCCTTTTAGACCTAAGTCGCATCCTTCATCTCTAGTGATCACTTCATTTCTAATCGATTTCCATTCTTGACTATTGTAAAATATCTGATTGAGGTATCGCCTCCAGCCAAATGTAACTTCTCCAACATAACCATGAAGATTTAAATACTCGTAACGCTCTTTAAAAGTTGGTAACTTAACTAATTCTTCATAAGTTCGGATCTTGTTCGTCATCTCCAACCCCTTGATAGACTCTAACAGCCTTAATTGCTTCAGAATATAAATCCTCGATACGTTTCGCTGATTCTATAGCCTCTCTCTTAGCTACTAAGTACTCAGCTTGCTCTTCTAGAATCTTTTTCTCCAACTTTTCACGTGTAGATCCTAGTTTTAAAAAATATGTGGCCTCTTGCGAGGTTGCTGTGCCGTTCCTGAGACGCTCTTCGACAAAATCATAGGCCAAAGAGATCATTTGGTTCTCTCTTGCCTCTGGTGAAAGCGCGGAACGACGTTTCTTCTTGACTTCTTCAGTCCTTTCACCTGTCTCCTTTCTCATTCTTCCCATACTTTAATCTCCTTTCAGTGTAGTATTAGGTTTCTTATAAAGAGATATGCTACAGTTTTATTAGCTTTTGTAATAATATGAAGGCTATTCATGAGGCAACACAGCAGTGAAAAATGCAGATTAATCGGTGAAAGGAGATTAATATGAAAACAAAAACAGATGCTTTAACCTAGTAGCATACCCCCATATAAAAAACCTATAAAAATCTTAAAATTTACCGCCGGAGAAAATTTAAAGGCCAGCGCGATATGTAAGAAGGTAGGAATTGTCAGACCCCCCTCCGGGGGATCAAAAAGCCTTTCTTAAAATATCAATGGCTTTATATTTTTTATGTTTTTTCTCTAAATTTATATTTTTTAGTACAAATTGTGTGTATTTTTTATTTCAAAAATTTTTTTCGAAGCCAATTCAAGCAAATCGAAATATCAATGATCGCTGATTGTGCTAATAGAAAAGTTTTTGAGTTTTCTAGAACGCATACCATGCCAAAAGGCTAACTACAAATATCAATGAATACCTGTCGCATGCACTGTAAACTTTCCCATAACACGGTTTTTAGGTGTTCTACCCATGTAAATGCCAATAGAGCCAATGTTTAGTGCATTAGTATGTAACTGTAACCATTAGCATGTACAGCTTGGTACAGCGTACAAATATCAATAGGCTCAAATAGCCCCATATAGCCCCATATAGCCAATAATTGCAGTTTTTAGCGCCATTAGGCCATTCCAGAACTATTTCAACCCAAATATCAATGTAGCATACAGCTTAGAAACAAATATAAATGCCCATATAGAGGCTATAATAGGCACTTTTTAGCTAAATAGCCATATACAGCTATTTCAGGGCTATTTTAACCCAAATATCAATGTATT
>CACXHH010000335.1 GCA_902767455.1 uncultured Eubacteriales bacterium | reverse complement strand
GATTTTTTTGTAAAAAGGATATAATACTTGCCCAAGAAAACTAGGAGGGCAAATGGACTTCATCAAAATTCGTGGCGCACGCCAAAATAACCTGAAAAACATTGATGTGGATATTCCCAAAAATCAGTTGGTTGTGATTACAGGGGTATCGGGTTCTGGAAAGTCTTCGCTTGCCTTTGATACCATTTATGCGGAAGGCCAACGGCGTTATGTGGAAAGCCTATCCGCCTATGCGCGCCAGTTTTTGGATTTACAGAATAAGCCGGATGTGGATTTGATTGAAGGGCTATCGCCCGCCATTTCCATTGAACAAAAAACGACCAGCCATAACCCGCGTTCTACTGTGGCGACTGTCACAGAAATTTATGACTATATGCGCCTATTGTGGGCTCGGGCAGGGACACCTTATTCGCCGGCGACGGGGCTTCCCATTGAAGCGCAAACCATTACGCAAATGGTGGATGCCTTATTGAAATTGGATGAAGGCACAAAACTGATGATTCTGGCGCCGGTTGTTCGTGGACGTAAAGGGGAATATAAAAAGGAAATTGCTACTTGGCAAAAGCAGGGCTATGCGCGTTTGTTGGTGGATGGGCAAATGGTTGCCATAGAAGAAGCTCCCACTTTGGATAAAAACAAAAAGCATGATATTTCTGTGGTGGTAGATCGTGTGATTATACGTCCTGATGTACAATCCCGTTTGGCCGCTTCTATTGAAAAGGCAGTTGCTTTGGCCGATGGCCTCATGTGTGCTGAAAGCCCCGACAAAAGTTTTTCGCGCCTTTTTTCTACACGTTTTTCTTGCCCCGTTTCAGGCTTTACGATTCCGGAATTAGAACCACGCCTATTTTCTTTTAATAACCCTGAAGGAGCATGTCCCGTTTGTGGTGGCTTGGGCGCAAAACAAACCATTAATCCTGAATTGGTTATTCCAAAAACGGAGCTTTCCATTGCGCGTGGAGCGATTGCGCCTTGGTCCAACTCGACAGGTGAAATGGGCCATTGGTATGAATATGCCCTGCGACCCTTGATGCGTCGGTACGGATTGGATCTCAATACCCCATGGAATCAATTGGATAAGGATTTACAACAAGCGGTTTTATATGGGATTCACGAACGCGGGATGTCATTCGAAGGGGTCATTCCGAATTTGGAACGCCGCTATTTACAAACCGAATCGGATGAAGCACGCCTAAATATCGCGAAATATATGCTGAATACGCCCTGTGAGGCCTGTGGGGGCGCGCGTTTAAAACCTGAGGCCTTGGCGGTCAAACTGGATAAAAAGAATATCGGTGAAGTCACGAAATTTTCTATTGCAACCGCGCTGGATTGGTTTCAGGCACTTCCCAAAAAATTGTCCACCGAAAAACGCACGATTGCTGAACGTATTTTAAAGGAAATTGTGGAACGCCTGACATTCTTGAATAATGTGGGTTTGGGGTATTTACCCTTGGATCGTATCAGTGGGACTTTGTCGGGTGGCGAAGCGCAACGCATTCGTCTTGCCAGTCAAATTGGTACTGGCTTGACAGGCGTTCTTTATGTCTTGGATGAACCCTCTATTGGCCTGCACCAACGCGATAATGATAAATTGTTGGCGACCCTCAATCGTCTGCGGGATTTAGGAAATACCGTCATTGTTGTTGAACATGACGAAGATACCATGCGTGCGGCAGATTATTTGATTGACATTGGACCTGAGGCTGGGCGGCATGGGGGCTATTTGGTCGCAAAAGGTACACCAACGGAAATTGAAAACAACCCAGTGTCTGTGACAGGTCAGTATCTATCGGGGATGCGTCAAATCTTGGTTCCCAAGAAACGGCGAGCTGGTAACGGTCAGTTTTTGCGGGTGGAAGGCGCCACGCTTCATAATTTAAAAAACATCAGTGTAGATATTCCACTAGGAACGCTTACCTGTGTCACGGGTGTATCAGGCGGTGGTAAATCATCCTTGATTATTGAAACGCTGTATAAGAATTTGCATAACCTTCTCATGAAAACGCACGAAGTTGCGGGGCCCTGCAAATCCATCAAAGGGGCGGCCTATATTGATAAAATTATTGATATTGACCAAAGCCCGATTGGCAGGACACCGCGGTCAAATCCCGCCACTTATACAGGCATGTTTGAACCCATTCGGTCATGGTATGCGGGCCTGCCTGAATCACGGGCTCGGGGCTACAGTGCTGGGCGCTTTTCCTTTAACGTAAAAGG
>CACXHH010000334.1 GCA_902767455.1 uncultured Eubacteriales bacterium | reverse complement strand
GATGACTTCGTGAAGAACCTGATGACCATCAGGGCTGAGGAGCGTCTGGCTCTGGCCGTGAGACGTCCGGCTGGCTTCAAGAAGATCGTGAAGGTGACCACCTGATCGGATTAACGGAATAACGGGAGGGCTTCGGCTCTCCCTGATGGAAAGGCGGTGAAACCGATGTTGAAACAGTATATCGTCAACGGCTTTCAGTACCAGTACGAGGAAGGCGAGCAGCCTGATGGAGCTGTTGAACTGAAGAAGGCGGTCGAGCCGTCTGAAAAAGCAGAGAAGCCTGCGAACAAGGCTGTGAAGCCCGCAAATAAGGCACGCAAGGCGGTGAGATCAAAATGAGTCTTATGACTAACTGGGGCTATGAATTGACGGAAGCCGAACAGCTTACGGATATGCTGACTGTGGAAGAGTTCAACACCTTCACGGCCAACAGATATGCCGGGGATGTGCGGACGGAAGGCAATATCAAGGCGGCCTGCATGGCGATCCGCAATTATGTCGGATGGCATTTGTATCCGTCGGCAGCCTGCAAGCTGAGTGTGCTGATGAATGACAGGAGAGTGGTAATCACTGGTTCCGACCTGCTCATTCAGCTTCCGGCGAAGTTCGTAACGGAAGTCACAAGTGTGACGATTGGCGAGACAGCGTGCGAGAATTACAGCTTTGAGACAAACGGCACCCTGAGGATCTACGACGTTACATTCGCGGGTCTGAAGCGATACACGCAGATTGAGGTAGTTTATACCGCCGGACTGACAGCCGGAATGATTGACTCCCTCAAGGAGCTGATCGCACACAGGGCAACGCACGCAGCTGCGTCATCCAATGGCGTCACTTCTGAGGCTGCCGGTGGCATTTCTGTAACGTACAACGCAGGCTGGGTAAACAATGCCAGAGCAACAGCCCTTCCGGACGACAACAAGGAAGTGCTTGCGCCGTACCGGCTTCAGGGGGTGTTCTGACATGATACCGAGTTTTGCAAGACAGTCTGTGACAAGAATACGGCCCGGCGTGAAGACGGTCAGGGGTTCTGATATCCCTGACTGGGATAACGCCACGTCGCTTGTGATCTCTGGATGTTCGGTGCAGCCGGCAGCGACAGAGATGTCGCAGGACGGGCGTGTGCTTGGTATTCTGGACGGAATGACGGCATACCTTCCGCCCGGCGCTGATGTGCAGGAAGGTGACCGCATCGTCTATGACGGCGAGACATACGTCCTTGACGGAGCGCCTAGGGTATGGGAGGCAGCGTTCAATCTGTCGCACGTCCAGATACGCCTGAGGAGGTGGTCTGGATAATGGCACAGCAGATGAGGATCAAGTTTATTTCCGAAGGCTTCAGAGAGATCCTTTGCAGCAGTGGCGTAAAGGAAGCCGTGACAGAAGCAGCGGAGGCTATGCAGAGCAAAGCCAACGAAAACAATATAAGAGGCGGCAACGGCTACGAGGTCAAGATGGGACGGTATGGCGGCGGCAGATGGGTCGCTTATGTATCTGCATCGGACAACGAGGCGAATGCTGCAGAGGCTGAAGACAAAGCATTATCGAGGGCGGTGAGCGGATGAGAATCAACATAAGTATTGATATTGAGGACATCATCAGGCGTGCGCTGTCCTCTCACATGACAGCCTATTGCCGACCGCTTCCGAAGAATTTCTCCCTGCCCAGCATACTCGTGCAAAAAGTCGGGGGAAGCGATGACGCAACCATCGACAGCTTCGAGGTCGTTCTCGATTCCAGAGCCGACACCGAGGCAGCAGCTGACGAAACACTTCGGAAAGCGATCGGCATTCTTAAAGCAGTGGCGGGGCTTCAGACTACGGAGCTTCGCCATGTATCTGTAAACTCCAGTGGGTCGTGGGGATCTGATCCCGTCCGACCGGAACTGGCAATGTGTTCGGCGAGATTGACCGTCGTGGCACATCAAACAAAAGTGGAGGTATCCTAAATGGCTACACATGATGTTAACCTTGGCGTGGGTAATTACGCCGAATCCGGCACGACCGGAATGTT
>CACXHH010000333.1 GCA_902767455.1 uncultured Eubacteriales bacterium | reverse complement strand
TTGTCACGTATCTCCTTCAGCAAATTGGCGATAGAAAAGGCCATCCAATTCCTGTGGGAAGGAAGGGGGCCTTTGTAACCTTGTTCCAATTCCATTAACTCTCTTGCATATTCGGAACAATCTGTTATCCCGAGATCCCCGTCCAGCATGACGAAACCCATGGGCGATCTCATCAGGACGTTCCTCAGTCTCTGCTGTATAGCGAGAGTCTCCTCCGCCTGTCTCCTCTGGATTACGATGTGAGAAAGACCTTCCATCATGAGGATGAACTGGTTCAGATCGGCCTCTGTATAATCATCAAGTTTGTTCCCCACACCAGCGGTACCGATTACCTCATTCCTGTCCATCAGAGGTAACATCATAAGTCTCTTCAGCGGGATGTGGCCGACAGGGAGTCCTTTCTTTGGGACAGCTTCGGAACTGTAATCGTTGATGACCATCGGAAGGGCTCTCCTTACAGGTTCTCCCCATAGTCCGGATTTGGAGAGATCGTAGATGACCTTCCTGTCCATGACCTTGCATAGATCCATCGAACGTTGCGACCATATCTTCATCTCCAGCTGGTCTGTCTCTTTGTGATACACAGCGAGATATCCTATGTCGCTGCTGGTGAGCTCTATGCTCTTCTCCAGAGCATACGACATCAGCACATCGATGTCCTTATCGTGCATCCTGCTCAGTTCCACCAGGGATTCGAGCCTGCGGTCGTTCATCCTGTTGTTCTGCTGTGCCCTGTAACTCTCAGCTAGAGGGATGATCTTTGTAGAGACCCTCATGAAGCTAACAGCGTAGGATTCGTCCATAGGCACCCACAGGTTGACTCCTGCCTCGAAAGCAGACAGGACGGTATTCTTGTCACTGTTCCGTGATGCAACGATGAAAGGTCTGAAATCATTATGCGAAAGTCTTTTATTGAACACCGTGCGGGCATCGATAGCGGGCGGGTCGTGATCGCAGATATAGACGTCGATCGGGGATTCGGTAAGCATCACGTCTATCTTTGTGTAGTCGTTGACCTTTAAAATTATGAATTCGCTGTTGAAATTACCTAAGAATCTTGCTGCATTCTCGAGGTAATCCTTGTTGGTACTGATAACAGCGATATGATACATTCAATCGTTAATAGGCAATAAGATATAAACACTGTTTGATTTCAATTTTTTTGATTACTACCAATTTATTGGTAATTAACTGATTTTTAGTAATAGTATTTAAAGTTTTTACAATTAATTTTGTTAACGATTTTTAAATTTGATGGATAGAACATCCATCCATGATAGAGGTTTAATAATCGTTAAACAATCTTGTCATGACACGTTTACGTGTAGGAAGAAAAGGATATGTCGAACGAAGAGATTCTCAAGAAATTGAGCGACGCTGTCGTCGGTGGTAAAGTCAACGACTCAAAAGCAGCAGCTCAGGAGGCTCTCGACGCCGGTATGGCTGCACTCGATGCCATCAACGATGGTCTCGTCGCAGGAATGTCGATCGTCGGAGACAAATACGCAGCACACCAGGTATACCTGCCTCAGGTCCTGATGTCAGCACACACGATGTACGCAGGACTCGACATCCTCCTGCCCGCCATCCCTAAGGCGGCAATGGATAAGATGCTCAAGGCAGCAACCTGTGTAGTCGAGGGAGATGTTCACGACATTGGAAAGAACATCGTCAAGACAATGCTCACAGCAGGCGGATTCGATGTTGTCGACCTCGGAAAGGACGCACCTATCGAGACGATAATCGATGCCGTTGAGAAGGAGAGGCTCAACGTCCTCTGTATGTCAACACTCATGACACCTACAATGGACGGAATGAAGGCTGTTGTCGACGGACTCGTTGAGAACGGTAACAGGAGCAAGGTCAAGATCTGTATCGGCGGACCGCCGACATCACCTGCATTCGCAGAGGAGATCGGAGCAGACCACAGAGACAACAACGCACAGGACTGTGTCGGCTGGTTGAAAGGGGCGATGTGAACATGGCAGACAAGATGACGCACATGGAGAGAGGCCTCGCCGCACTCTCTGGAGAGGCAGTCGACAGACTGACCACATACCCCATCGCATGCGGAGTCTGCAGGAAGCTCCTCCCCGGAAACGTTACATACCAGCAGTGGGCGAACGACCCCAAGCTCTTTGGACAGGCATTCGTCGCAGGTCAGAAGTACTTCGACTTCGACTTCGCGATCGGACTCATGGACCTTTCGGTCATGGCCGGAGACCTGGGAGCACACGTCAGGATGGATGAGGAGAACACCCCGTTCGTCGACGAGCACATCGTCCACGATGTCGAGGACTACGAGAAACTCGAGGCACCCGACATCAGGAAAGGAAGGTCGAATGTCCTCCTTGAGGGTACCAAGTACTTCGCAGAGAAACTCAAGGGAGAGGTCATCACAGCAGGATTCCTCGAGGGACCTCTGCTCGCACTCTCACAGTCCGCAGGAGCAGAGAGGATGTTCATGGATATGTTCACCTCACCCTCTGCAATCCACAAAGCACTGGAGACCACGACAGCATACGATGTAGAGATGGTCAAGGCATTCGGAAAGACAGGAGTCAACGGACTTTGCTGGGACTACCTCTGGGACAACTACTCATGCCTCGGAGATGCAGAGTACAAGGAGTTCGAGATGACATACGCCGACAAGCTCAACGCATTGGTCGGCCAGGAAGGAATGGCGATGTGTATCCACAACTGCGCTGACCTGCCTCACCTCGACACACAGATCTCGCACTACAAGCCCGCGATCTACTCGATGGCATACTACCCCCTGATCCCCGGATCACCCAAGCCATCAGAGGTCATCGAGAAAGGCTACGCAGACAACTGTCTCGTCGCCGGTGTCATCGATCCCCAGCTCTTCATCAGAGGAACCGAGGAGAAGATCACAAAGGTTACCCAGGACCTCTGTCAGGAGGTCAAGACCGCACTGTGCAAGAAAGGACTGAAGTCCAAGTACTGTATCTCATCTGGATGCGAGGTCCCTCCGGACTGCAACACCAAGATGGAGAACATCAAGGCGGTCGTGGAAGCAACCAAGATCTACGGTGCGTTCTGAACGTCAGTTATTCCAAAACCCTTTACCAAACCCTTTCAAAACCCATTAATTCACGAAACGGAAGTTGATCACAATGGCAGACGCCTATGCGCAAGCAATGAAGAAGAAAGGT
>CACXHH010000332.1 GCA_902767455.1 uncultured Eubacteriales bacterium | reverse complement strand
TTGTCGGATTAACCCTTGCGGTTCTCTTAACGGTAATGATGTCATGTGTTGTGGAGTTCAGATAGTAGAATACATGAACATACCAATATCCGGAATTATTATATGCCGGCTGTTCGGTTGCTCTGTCCTGATTCTCGCCATACGCCTTTGCAGGATCGATTATATTATATTCAACATCCTGTCTCGGGCGGTTGGTCGAATTATTAACCTCTCTTCCCTGTGCATCAACCTCGGAGATCCTGTACCATTCACCAAGATATTTATTGTATCCGGCATAAGACCAGTCTCCGTTATTTGCCCAGTTGATCTCGCTTTCCTTCTTAACGGGAAGTTCAAAATATCCGGTTGCATCCTCGGATGAACCTCCGGTAATATTGATTATTTGAGCAGCGAAGCCACGATCAATCGCACTTCCGTCAACGTTCATCTTCTCGATCTTGAAGTTGAATCCGTCTTCCCATCTGCCCGATCCGTTTATAAACTTCTTGTTTACGGGAATACTTAACTTGACCTCGCCTTCTCTGGGCATTTCCTGCCATACGCAGTGCCATTCTCCGCCGTTTTTAAACTTGTTTGCTACAAGCCATCCGGTTGAGGTCGTTCCGATCGTAACTTCAGCCTTCGGAGCAAGGAATGTTCCGAAAACGGCGTCAAGTGTGACTTTTTTTGCGTCGTACATATTAAAGACGACATGCTGGCAGTATATATCCGCATTCGAATTGTTCGTATCCGAATAATCTGACAGTCCCTTATCAACCATCTCTATTGCAAACTTCTTAAGGTTGATATTCGTACCCGGAATATTGAAAACTATAAACTGATTTGAGTTGAGCCTGATCTTTGTGGATTCAGCCGACTCAAAATACTTTCCGGCATCCTTGGCCTCAATATCAATGACGTATGTTCCCGAAGCCGCTTTTGAAATATCTATTACCTTATTGTTATTAACGGCATCCTTGATCTTATTCCTTGTCTGGGCGGTCTTTAAAGACTCAGATAACGTTCCCGAAACAAGGGCACTTACGACATCCTTAAGGCCCTGTTCCGTATGCGTCGAATCAATTGTTACATATGATCTCCAGTCTGAATTATTTTTAAATATCTTTTCAGCATCAGTGGTTGTCAGAACAGAAAAAGGAGATTTACCGTCAGAAGAATACGGATACCATCCCGATCCCTTTGCCGTATCGTATTTTGCAACAACGGTATTACCGGGAACCTTATCACCAGTAAAAGCGCCCTGCGTTGTATCACATCCGGCCTTTAAAGTTCCGGTTGCGAAGTTTGAATCGATATGTCCGCCGAGTTCTACTTCATTGGCAACAATACCGTAATTCACTGCGCCCTTAAGGACATCCCTGTATGAAAGGCTGTCTCCGGGATTCAGTGTACGGTTTCCGATCTTGGTGATGGCAACAAGCGAGAAACTCTCGAGGCTGAAATCTATTGTCTGATCCTCAACAGATACCTGAGGCTCAACCTCTTCAGTCGTTATGCTCGAGCCTTCTTCCATGATGTGTGTAACTACTATGTCCTCGTCTTCTTCAGCCTCTATCTCTTCCGTAAGCTGATCTTTCTTGAACTCTATAGCAATCGAAACAGAACCTTCTTCGGGCTCTATCTCTTCAGACATGGTTTCATCAGTATAGAATCCTATATTATAAAGAAGCGTATTCTCTGCCGTTGCAAGAACATCCTCTTCCTCGTCCTTACCTTCGTTCAGGGCATCAAGGTATTTCTGCGCTTCCTCTTCCGTAAGAGGCGTAACATCAAAATAAGCATCATCCGGGATGGCATCTGCCTTCTCGAGTGTTGCCGTAACCTTGACCTTATCGTCTTCGTATTCATATACTCTCTTGGTGTCTTCGTTGTCAACAGTGATGACTGCTACTGCGTCCTCAACGCTGTCGATGTTTACGATAGACTTGATCTTAATCTCTTCGTCATCAGATACAACGTATGCAACAAAGCTTTCTTCATCAAGATCTTCAACGGTTAACTGGTCGCTGTCCTTGCCAAGTCCGCTTATTCCTTCCGAAGCGTCCTTGCCGTTAACTGTTGCTGCGGCGTCGCTCTCTACGAAGAACTTGAATGATGCTTTGTCTGATAATTCTTCGGTATTAAACTTAACAGTGATGGAATCA
>CACXHH010000331.1 GCA_902767455.1 uncultured Eubacteriales bacterium | reverse complement strand
TGAACATCGTAGGCACGCCGTGGAAGCATGTGATCTTCTCCTGGTTGATGCAGTGCAGGCCTTTTCGAGGTGAGAAGGCTGTGATGGGCGACATCGTAACGCCGTGTGTGACGGAAGCCGTCATGGCGAGAACCATGCCGAAACAGTGGAACATCGGAACCTGGATCATCATGCGGTCTGCCGTGGAAAGATCCATGCAGTCGCCGATAGCCTTACCGTTGTTGACTACGTTGTAGTGCGTAAGCATAACTCCTTTAGGGAAGCCTGTTGTACCCGATGTGTACTGCATATTGCAGACGTCGTGCTTGTCAATGGTGCGGCGGATTTTCTCCACTTCACTGTAAGGAACCTTGTCGGCAACCTCATGCAGATCATCCCAGTGGAAGCAGCCGTCAACACGGGACTCGCATGTGATGACGTTCTTCAGATAAGGAAGTCTTGCAGCATTGAGCTTACCGGGCTCGGAAGTCTTAAGCTCGGGGCAGATCTCGTTAATAATCTGGATGTAATCGGAATCCTTGAACTTGTCAATCATGACGAGAGTGCATGTATCGGACTGGCGCAGCAGGTATTCGATCTCGTGGATCTTGTAAGCTGTGTTGACCGTTACGAGCACGCAGCCGATCTTGGTTGCAGCCCAGAATGTCAGGTACCACTGAGGTACATTAGTAGCCCAGATAGCGATGTGATCGCCCTTCTTGCAGCCCATCGCGAGGAAAGCGCGTGCAAGGTTATCGACATCGTCACGGAACTCGGGATAAGTTCTTGTGTAGTCGAGCTCTGTGTAGCGGAATGCATACTGGTGCGGGAAAAGCTCGCAGATCTTATCGAGGACATCCGGGAATGTCAGGTCGATCAGGGTCTCCTTAGGCCAGGGGTAGACTCCTGTGCCTCTCTTGTCCTGTTGAAGGGACTCCTTGTTCTTGTGGTCCCTGTACTGCTCCATGTAGCCTGCGAAATGAGGTACTACGATATTCGCGTCAAGGAGGTCCTTGGACCATCTGTAAACCCACTCGAGGGAAACGTAACCCGAGTAGTTAATAGCCTCGAGCGCCTCGAAAGTCTCCTTCAGGGGCATGTCACCGGAGCCCATGAGCTTGTAGGTAACCTTGTCGCCCTCCATAACGGAGTCCTTAACATGTACATGCTTGATGTATTCGCCGAGTGTATCGACTGTCTGCTTGGGAGACTCGCCGAAGAATCTGTAAGGATGATGCATATCCCACAGAGCGGCTACCTTGTGGCTGCCGATCGCATCGATAACCTTCTTAAGTCTCTTGGTGTCTGCATAAGCGCCGTTAGTCTCGAGCAGGAGCGTTACATTGTACTTCTCTGCTACGGGAACGAGCTGCTTCATCGTCTCGATTACGACCTCGTCGTCAACTTCCTTATCGGGAGCGGCATTACGGTCGCCGAGCACTCTTATGTATCTCGCGCCGATCTTGCTCGCGAGCTCACAGTAGGCAATGATCTCATCCTCTGCCTGCTGTCTTGTGTTTACGTCATTTACGGGTTCTCCGGAAGAAAGACACGGAATCTCTAGCTTTAGCTGCTTTAGCTTCGCGATCGTCTTGGGTAGCTCAGAATCCTTGAACGGAGGAGCCTTTACCGAGAAAATGTCGTTACCGAGACCTCTGATCTCGATACCATCGAAGTTAAAGTCCTTGGCCATGGAGTAGATATCCTGCCAGGAAAAGTCTGGACACGCGAGTGTCGAGAAGCATGTGAGCATAGTTTCTCCCTACCTTAATGCTAGTTTATTATTGCGTATTTTAATATCTGAGGCCCATGCTGTAAAACAGCAATAGTTAATAAAAATTCACGATATTACGCGTGTAATATAGCGGAATTCAATATCCTATCCTTATTCCTATGGCTATAAACCCAATAACTGCAAGGGTTATCGCGGTAAACAGGGGCATACTCTTCTTAACCCAGGTAAAGTAGCTCATATTGATCATGGCAAGGCCCAGCAGAAGCACCGGAGACGTCGGGAAAAGCATATTCGTGTAGCCGTCAGCAAAGGTGTAAAGCAGGACGAGCATGGTCTTGGACAGGCCGAGGTTAGCTACTGAGAGCATGCTCATGACGAGGATAGCCTTAGCCGTGGACGACGATATGAAGAACTCGAGCACCAGCACGATGGCGTACACGATAAGCGCCACTCCGAAGGGCTTCACCCCGCTCGTAAGCTCGTTCATCTGGTTTACGATGGTCGGCAGTACCTTACCCTCTACTAACACGTACTTCACGGAAGATGCCACAGCTACAAGCAGAATAGCAGGAAGAGCGCTTAC
>CACXHH010000330.1 GCA_902767455.1 uncultured Eubacteriales bacterium | reverse complement strand
CTTTAGTTTATTAAAAACCTTTATAAACGTTAACACTCGTTTAATGAACATGGCTCAGAATCGGATGGTGCTGCCAGTGGCCACGGTAACGGGGTTCATTCTGCTCATCGTCGGTTCTATGGGTTACATGGGTACAATCGCAATCGGAGACATCCTCAGCAACATCCTGATGGTCATCGGCCTGCTGGTGGTCATCGCCGGAATGGCGCTGATGATGTATCAGAACAGGACTGCGGGAAACACTCAAGAGGAGGAATAAAAATGGGATTCATTGAGAAGCTGAAGAACGCTTTCAAGAAGAAGAACAAGGGAGAGGGAGCAGCAGCAGAGGCTGCAGCACCCAAGAAAGCCAAGGGCGCAGCCGGAAAGAGATCTGCACAGTTCGCAGACGTTCCCGGAGATGTCGGAAAATCACTGAGATTCGCAGCTGACAAGATCGATGCAAAGGTCGAGGCCGGAATGTCCGAGAAGACCGCAGACATATTCATGGGCGGTCTCGTTTCGATCAGCGCGGACACCGCATCAAGCGACGAAGCAAAACTCATCGCGATCAGCCAGGTCATCGGCGGTATCGTCAACGCATAAACCCTTTCCTTTTTCCTCCGTGCTCCCTTCTCGGGGAGCACGGAAGGTGGTATCATGGCGCGCAACATGAACATGGATTTGATCTACCGTTTCTTCGATGCCGTCAACATGCACAGGTGGAACGATCACCTGCGCCCGCTCGATCTCACGGAACTCGACAAACAGGCTCACAAGGCGGCGATCGCATGGGTCCTGGGGAAGTTCGAGGAGACCGAGAACGGTACAGAACTGGATTGGCAGAGGATCATCGAGGACACGATGTTCTCCTTCCTGAAGAGGACCGTCCTTACTGATCTGAAGCCGCAGCTCCTCCACAGGATGGAGGATGAGAAGTTCAACGAGGTCAACGATTACGTGATCTCGGAGATCAGAGCCGCGATACCCGATCTGGAAAGATCGTTCATGGAGCGCTTCGAGAAGTATCTGCGCGAGCCGCAGGACTGCATCGAGGACAGGATAATATCCGCAGCCCACTACATGGCCACCAACTGGGAGTTCAACATCATATACGACATGAACAAGCGTTCGTTCGGGATCGAGAACACCAAGACCACATTGGCGATGGAACTCAGCAATTATTCAAGCCTCATAGGGGTCAAGCGTCTCATCGATTCGCAGTCCATGACGTTCGTCGATCTCATCGGTCAGCTGAGATTCCAGAAGAGGTGGACCAGGATACCGAGGATCCCTGAGACCACGGTACTGGGTCATTCGCTACTGGTCGCCAACATGACGTACCTGAACGATCTCGACTGCAAGGCCGGCGCACGTCAGGTCTACAACGATTATTACACTGCATTGTTCCACGACCTTCCTGAGGTATTGACGAAGGACGTCATCACACCCGTGAAGGTCAATGTCCACGGTCTCGTGGAGATTCTGGATGAATATGAACATGAATTGGTCAACAGCAAGATAATGCCGCTGATCCCAGAGGCTTGGCATGAGGAGTTCAGATTCCTCACCTTCGAGCCCTTCACTGACAAGGACGATGCCAAATTCGGAAAGGTCAACGGAAGGAGCATCAAGCTCTGCGATGTGATGGGTGCATATCTCGAAGCCAACGTCTCCAGGCGCCTGGGCATTCATTCTGCCAATCTGAAGCACGGGGAGGAATCCCTGCGTGAGAGGTTGGAAAGGGACGGTGCACCGATCGGTGCATCCGAACTAATGAGAAGATTCGACGAAATGGAAATTTGACCGGACGGTCAGCGACCGTCCGATCGGTTTCAGTTCCCGATGACTTCCTGTCCGCGCATGTAAGGCCTGAGGACCTTGGGCACGGTGACGGTTCCGTCCTTGTTCTGGTAGTTCTCCAGAATGGCGACGATCGTCCTGGGGAGTGCGAGACCTGATCCGTTCAGCGTGTGAACGAATTCGCTCTTCAGGTGGGGCTCGGGACGGTACTTGATCTTGGCCCTGCGTGCCTGGAAGTCCGTGAAGTTGGAGCATGAGGATGCCTCAAGCCACGCGTCCTTTCCGGGT
>CACXHH010000329.1 GCA_902767455.1 uncultured Eubacteriales bacterium | reverse complement strand
AGACAGATATTGGGATATGATCCTCAATATGATTTTGCCAGAGGGCTTAATGAGGCGATTGAATGGTACAAGTGTAACTTATAAATAAGCTATTCTTTTTTGTTTTTTTTCCTGCTGAGTGGCGTTGTTTTTAACATCTCTCTAATATCGTCAACAAGATCATCGGTTCGCTTTTGCGGATCCTTTTCTGGGATGTTTTTGAAGAATGCTGTCTCGGTTATCTTTCCATATTGCTCAACCCAGGCGTTACCATTATAATCAGTTAGTGGTAAATTTTTCATCATTTGGAATACGATTTTAGATAAACGAACTTTATTCTCCTGGCTAATCATTGCCTGTTGTAGCCAACTGATTTGACTACTATCTATTTTTGAAGAGAAATGCTCTGCAATAATCTTGTTGGATGTTATCCAACTACGGATACTTTCATTGATATATGATTCCCATTCATTGCTTGTTGTTTCACCAAAGGTCTCATTGATAAGTTGTATCATATATTCAACTCTAGATATGTTGAAACAAACGAAAGCCGTCCAAATCATATCATCTCCAATACTCTTCTTTGCGCACTTGAAAGAATCCGAAGCCTTTCTTGCATAAACTAATGCCATTGATTTGTCTTCGGGAGTGCATTTATGTGCACATTCAATCATCTGTCGCAATGATAGACCAGTCTGGTGGCTACATATTATTGAAGTGGCACGCTGAAGGTAATACAAACCGAGATAGTTATTGTATAGAATAGCTGTAACCGGGTTTATAAAGATAGAACCTCGTATTTCCAACAATTTTGAAGGATCAGACTCTCCTGTAGCTGTCATTTTCTGATAGAAAAAAACAGATTCTATCAAACTGACTGTTTCTTCAAGTAATTTACATGAGCCATCAGAGATTTCTTTAAAATTTTCTATGCGTTCCTTCATTGTAGTAAGCAATGTTGAAACTCGTTGAAGGTGAATGGCTGATGCGTTGTCGTCACTGGTTTGGATAAAGAAAGGAACCAGAACTAGCATGTCTGCTACTTCTTGGACATTGTCAGCCAGATGTGCTCCACTTTGTTTGTCGTTATCTTTAAATAAGATTTCCATGTGTGTCATTAAAGCTTCACTTGCTTCTGTGAATCCTATCTGTGGAAAACGGAACACAGCCCTCATAATGTTGGGTTGATAACGGGGATTCTCCATTACATTGCCATCCATACGACTAATGGCATTTACTTCATCAATGGAGTAGAATGTTCTTAGGCTGATATATAACGCAAATAATGCTACGTCAAGAGAAATAACAGCAATGATTACTTCAGTACTATTGTTTGGTTTTATTATAGCACCAAAACTCACAACACTTAACAGTATAATAAAACCAAAGACAATGTTTAGCCAAATCTTTCTCCTTCTCATAATTAAATGGTTTTACTATGGAATAAAACAGCTATTCTTCATTTTGACTTTTTACAGGTGGGAGCATAGATAGGAATCTAGCCAAACATACCAGATTCATGAAGATTCCAATAATTGCTTCTATGGTTACTACAATAAGTATTTTTCCTTTATAATCACCGTCTGATATATTTGCAAGTATTTCAAAGCTATGAGTGAATATTTCCCAGTAAGAAGTACCTGGGCCTTTGATATACAAATATATGGATGAAAACCAGAAGATATATTCTGCGAAATTGATGAAAAGCATGAGTATAGTCCTTGTGGCATTCTTTATTTTGTATTCTTCTCCTTTTTTTCGGGTAGTTATGGGGTCGAAGAGTAAAACATTCATCTGATAAACAAATATACCAAAAGAACGACAAGCCGCCCAGCAACACAATAAGAAACCAATAATAGATGGACAGCTTCTAATAATCAGACTAATAACAATGGAAAGTATTAAATTGAATATGACCCATATTTCTGAATAAAGAGCTTTGTTTGTGCAATTATGAAAATGATCTAATAATTTCTCAATCGCACGAAAAAGAGAAAAGTTTTTTAAAAATTGAAATGAATAGAATGCGGTGCATAGTATTATTCCATCATCCTTGATTGTTAATTTATTGCCCTTCTCGGTTTTTTTAAATGCTGCACCTAAGTGTTTTGTGAGTTCATCCTTCCAGAGTATTATATTTTCTTGTGGCACGTTATATCGTGCTGCGAGTTCACTCGGAGTTTCACGCTCACTTATTGCTTCAATAGCGACCTTGACTTTAAAACTATTATCATTTTTGTTTGTCTCCATATCTGCTGAGTACTGTGTAATAAGGTTAATAAAAGGATGTTGTATGTCAAAAATCCAAATATATATGTATTATTTACAAATTCAAAGATGTCGTTGGATTATTAGTGTAATATTTGTTTTTTTGTACCATCATCTTTCATTGTTTTTTCGTAAGATATGAAGATTGATTGCCATTGCCACATCCTCCCAGGAATAGACGACGGAGCCAAGAATCTTGAAGAAGCCGTATTTCTTGCAAGTTGGCTTGT
>CACXHH010000328.1 GCA_902767455.1 uncultured Eubacteriales bacterium | reverse complement strand
CGCTGTCACAGAGAATGAAACGGGTACGACAATCTATCTCACGCTTTATCAGCGAGTCAATTTCATCGTCGTCGTTCAGGCAATGCAGGAAGAACATGAGCGGTCTAAGAGATTGCTCCTCCAGCATATTCCTTACCTGCCGCACCTTCTCATAGTCCTTATTGGAATGAGAAAGGAACACCCATATTTCATTGTTGTTATTGTCCGTCATGCTCTTGTCTTCATTTATTTTAAACGTCTAACTATTGGTGTCTGTTCAAATCGGAAAAAATATTCATGAAGTCCCTAACACACGTTAATGGTGACGGGATACATTTTAAACCCCGTCACCATAAATGATTTCCCTACCTCATAAACACTGGGGTAATAGGACTGCTAAACTCCGATTTTGAACAAAACAGCACTCTACTACTATCATCTCGTACAGCCTCAAGTTTTGATGCAATTTTCTGAGACCCACGATAAATATTATACCAGAAGTACGCAACACCACCCGTCGGGAATCCCGTAACTTGATAATCATAACCACCATGAGGGGCAGTCAATGACATTATCTCATCTGAGTGATCTCTTTTAATCAAGTCAATAGCAATTTGAATGTACTTTGCTTGATCTTCAACATTTGAATAGCGGCTCTTTGCAACAGCCACTACATCTTCAATTGTTCCAGTTTGTCCAGCCATAATTGAAAGAATTTAAATTAAACCATTGATTTTTAATAACTCTTGCATATAATCTGCAACTCTATTTAAGTCCTTGCTGTAAACAGAATTGATTTGAGAGAGTTTCTCGTACATATCGTAGCTTTTAACCATGCATTCTCCAAAATGTTCCCTATCGTTACATGCTAGTGCACATTGTGCCTCTTGGAAAAATATTTCAGCCAAACGAGCTTCGTTAATCTCGAATCCTTTTTCTGCGTATGTTTGCCATGTTTCTCGAGATTTAGTGTAATAGCCAACAGCCTCTTTGTACATTTTAATGCGTTGGAACGCAAAAGCCATACTTGAATATATCTTTGCTATCTCTGCCAATTTCCCAGACAGAAGGCTGTAACATTTGATTGCCTTGTTATAAAGAGACTCAACCAATCTTATATTCTCACCCATTCTTCCATATAGACGAGCTTTTTCATATAAGCATTTTGCCATTTCGTCCGCAAACAACAATTCGTTTTCTGACATTTGGACTTCCCGTACTTTTAGCACTTTGTTCAATAGTTCTTCAGATTTCTCATATTTTCCCATATCAGTGTACATGAAAGAAAGACTATACATGGTATGAAGGATGATTTCATCCTCCGTGTAGAAATCCTCATAATCTTTGGAAACTGTTGCTTTGTCAGATTCCGCATATATTGATTCATAAATTGATAATGCCATCTCAATATTACCAAGATCATGGTGCAGATTGGCTATATCATAACGAACCTCCAAATACTTGTTATGGTACTTGTATGGATTCATCTCATCCATTTTCTTGTACAAATCCATGGATTCACACAAACAGTTATTTGCTTGTTCAATAAGTTTATTATATGCATCTTCTGAAAGACTCTCGGTAATTGCACGCTCAATATACATATTACCTCTTCGGTGTAATGTTTGTGCCCTTAGATCGTCTCGCAAATCGTCTATTGTTAATTCAGAAATATACGAAAGAGCCATTTCGTATTCATTGTCAACAGCGTCAAACTGCCCTCTATCCTCCAATGACTTTATATAATTGGTAACTATCCCAGCTTTATATTCAGGTGCCCATCCTTTCTTTGAGAAAAAGCGTTCTTTTACTGTTTCATATAAAGAATCAACTTTATCATATTCCTGTAGTGAAGAATAAAGAGGAAATAAAAAGTTGTATGTGGCTATGACATACAAGTCACTTGTAATTGAATCCCCACGTTTATCCCAATAATCAATTGCGTTTTCATACGCAATTATAGCATTCTCGGGGTCATGTAATATATTTTCTATTTTTTGACCGGCTCTTACACATATATCAGGATATATCAAATCAGCAAGTCTTAATGGATACTTTTTCTTATCAAGAAGTGATAACAGGCCAACACCACTTGTTTGTGTTTTTATAGATAAAATATAGTTGTTTAAAGTCTGTTCGTCACAAATATCTAATGACAAATAGCATAATGGAGATGATAATAATTCCAGCAACTTATTATAGTTGCTCGTACAATATGACAATTTGGCCAGCAGTGAAACATACCGATTTATTCTTCCTAATAAGTTTGGATAGTTGACCACTTGTTCTACATAGTCTGTTATGGTTGATTCATCACTCAGTAGGTTTGTCTTTAATAATTCTAAAGCTCTGCTCTTCCATGCTTCTTCACCATCAGAAACCAACTCTAACTCATTGTTCAATTGCTTTTCAAAATAAGAAATAAGAGTTGTTTGAGCCCAATACTTTTTCTCTAAATATCGTTTCTCTATTGCTGTTCTCAGATATGGATTGTCTATATCCAAACAACCATTTCTCGTAGTGAAGAATGGGGCTGATGCATAGTAAAATTGAGACCATTCAATAGGTTTAGGAGTTATAATTTCAGTCATTTCAGCCTCAGTTAATCCTGAAGGAGAATTAATCATTAATTCAAAGCAATTAGAAACCAACTCTTTCCCATAGCTTTTCTCAAATCGCGCAAGTATTTTATCGTATAACTCTTCCGCAGAATCTGCGCTAGTATATTCATCAATAAGTTTGTTTATGGTATCATTGGTTCCTATTGCAATTAATTCGTTTAGTATAGTTTTGAATAATAATGGGGTTTCGCATATCCTGGATGAGAATACTTTTTGCAGTCGGTTCGCAAAACGTTCTTTTTTGAAAACGCTAAGGTATCTG
>CACXHH010000327.1 GCA_902767455.1 uncultured Eubacteriales bacterium | reverse complement strand
TGTTGTTCCAGAAACATATCGAAGAGATGCGTATCGCCAACAGTAAACCGTACGTCATGCCCCAGGAATGGGATTTCAAGACCTCGGTCGATAAGGTCGCTTTCGGACAGCATGACTGCTACATCCTGAATGCCGGGAAGGAGAGAGCGGTACTGTATCTGCACGGCGGAGCCGGCATCCATCAGATGACCAAGTACCATTACAGATTCATCAGAAAGATGATAGAGGCTGAGGATGTGACCGTCTATCTTCCCATCTATCCTCTTGCTCCAGTTTACACATACAAGGATACATTCCCGATGCTGGATTTCGTCTATGACATGATGCTGGAGAAGCACGATCCCTCTAAAATCACGGTCATGGGAGACTCGATGGGAGGCAATCTGGCACTTTCATTTCCGCAGACTCTGATCGGAAGGAAGAGCATGTGCGGTTCCATCATCCTGATGTCCCCGTGTCTAGACATGTCCGGGGAGCATCCGAAACTTGTGGAATATGACAAGAACGAACCGATGCTGTCCATCAACGAGATCCCGATATGCGGTAAGATGTGGGCAGGGGATGCGGATGTGCATGATCCCATCATCAGTCCCATCAACGGTCCTCTCGAGGGTCTTCCGAAGATCTCCGTATATGTCGGGACGAGGGAACTCCTGCTGATAGATTCCGAACGTCTCAGGGACAGGGCGAAGGAGGAAGGTCATGAGCTGTACTACCACGAATGGAAGGGCATGTCGCATGTCTTCCCGGTACAGCCCATAAAGGAAGCGAAGCTCGTATTCCCTCAGATAATGGCAGATTTGGCCTGAATTATCTCATCCTCTGCCACTAATAAATTATAATAAGAGATGTTAAGCCGACATAAGAGAGGTCAGTTCATGGAAGACATTGAGAGACCATGGGTGAAATACTACGATCCCGAGAAGACGAGGGACAGCATCGATTACCCTGACATTTCGATGTACGAGATAGTAAACCGTACCGCAAAGACACTCCCCGACAAGATCGCTTACGAGTTCCAGGGGAAGAACACAGACTACAAGACATTCATGAAGAAGGTGGACCATGCAGCAGCCTGTCTGTACAAGATGGGTGTGAGGAAGGGAGATACATTCGTCATCTGCATGCCCAACACCCCTCAGGCGCTCCATGTGTTCTATGGTGTCATCAAATGCGGCGGTATCGCAACCATGATCCACCCGCTCTCTGCCAAGAACGAGATCGAACAGTACCTGAAGATCTCAAAGGCTAAATACGCTCTAACACTCGATGCATTCTGCAACAACTTCATCGCGGTCAAGGACAACACGAATCTCGAGAAGCTGGTCGTTGCATCGATCAAGGACGAACTCACATTGCTGAAATCCATCGGATTCTCGCTCACTCTGGGAAGGAAGATCCCCAAGCACCCTGCCATGGATTACATCTACGAGTGGAAGCAGTTCCTCGCTCTCGCCGATTCGGATGATATCCCTACAGTGGAGAACAAGGGCAACGATCCCGCAGTCATCCTGTTCAGCGGAGGTACCACGGGAACACCCAAAGGTATCGTGCTTTCGAACCTGAACATGAACGCGACAGCATTGGGAACGCTCGCGATAAGCAGCTGTCTCCCGTTCCATATCGATTACATCCTCGAGCACGGATCCAAAGAGATGTTCGATGCCAGGGATTACGTCGTGCTCTCTGTCATGCCTATGTTCCACGGTTTCGGACTGGGCATCGGAATACACACATTCCTCGTGATCGGCGGAAAATGTATCCTCGTACCGTCGTTCACACCTGATTCATTCGCAAAGCTCATAGTCAAGAAGAGGCCCAACTTCATAGCTGGTGTACCCACACTTTACGAGAAGATGATCTCCTCGCCCATAATGAAGGACGCGGATATGTCATGCCTCGACGGTATATTCGTCGGTGGGGATTCCCTCTCAGTAGAGACCAGGGAGAAGGTCGACGGTTATCTCAAGTCGCACAATGCAAAGACGATCCTCAGGGAAGGATACGGTCTT
>CACXHH010000326.1 GCA_902767455.1 uncultured Eubacteriales bacterium | reverse complement strand
TAACTTTGCTTTAAAGATTGCTCGTTCTTTCGAAGCTTATATCTTCTTAAAAGCAGTCAAGGGTATGACACAAGCCACAACTCAATTTGGTGCTGCCTATACAACTAATGGTGTTACCGCACAATTATGGGGCACATTAAAACAAAGAGTTAGAGCTGCTAACGGTGGTGTCGGTGTTATCGCTATCGGTACAGAAGTTGCTTTAAGTAACTGCTCTTTAGCTGGTAACTATCAAGTTGAAATTGGTGAAGAAATGAACAAAGTTGGTTATTTAGATCAATATCTCGGCGTTCCATTAATCGCTTTAAAGAACGTCTTGGTTCCAAATACAACCAACGGTGCAGCCACATTAGCTCTTCCAGACAATCTCATTTACTTTGTCCCAGTTGCTGGCGACAAACCAGTGAAGATTCTCTTCGAAGGTAATGAAGTCACAGTTGAATTCAACGCTAAAGAAACAAGCGATAGCCGTATGGGTATCGATGTTACTATGAGAGTTGGTATCTCTGCGATTTGTGGTGCCAAATTTGGTACAATCCAATTCTAATTTTTTAATTAGTAGATTGTTAAAGAACTAAGTCCCACGTTGGGACTGAACAAAAAACAGGGGTGCTCACTATTGTGGGTACCCCTTTAGTGAAAGTAAAAGGAGAAATATTATGACTACAAAAACTAAAACTGAATTAGAAGCAGAAAATGCTGAACTTTTAAGACAAATTGAAGAACTCAAAGCGGCCAACGCTGCAAAAAACGAAAGTGTTGCACCAGAAGAAACTGAAAAAGAAGTTAGACCAGAAGCACCAAGTGCTCAAAGTGTTATTCAACCAATTTATGTTACCGCGCCAAATACGGACGTTGAAGTTGTTTATACATCACATAGTCCAGGCCACGTTGAAGGTAAAATGTTTTCTTTCGATGCCTCTGTTTATGGTGAAACTTTCTCAATGTCTAGAGCACAATTCGATGAACTCGTTGGTAAATATAGACATTGGTTTAACGATGGTCGTTTAGCTGTCTCTCATAAAAATATCGATGTTGCTGCTATGAAAGGTTTAAGGGTCGACACAGAAGTTGGTTTAACCGTTAATGACTTACGCAATTTGGGTAAGATGTCTACAGAACAAATTGAAAAATTATGGGACAAAGTTGGTCTTGACAACTTACGTTTAACCATTGTTACTTATTATAAAGATCAATTCTCAGCTGGCGCTGAAGGATTCCGTGATCGTGCCCGTATTGACTGTTTAAACAGATTAACCAATGGTGGATTCGATGCTGAATCTCAAATAGTAGGTGGTAAACGTTTAAGAATTCATGCGACAGACTTACTTGCTGCTGCTGATGAAGAGGACACTGACTACTAATTTAGTTTAACTTTATAGGAGGACGTCAAAATGATATACTTTTATGATATTTTTGAAATTTGTATCGCTCTTTTTGACGATCCAGACTTAAGTAGAGAATATTATGAAAATAAGGCCTTATTTCAGGCCGACATGCGCGATTTTTTAATGGTCGGTAGAAAAAAATTCAATCGCCCAACGGCTATCTGTGACAAATTAACTGAAATGGATGATCCTGAGGGTTACAGTGAATCTGACAATGGAAACGGCGGCAGTAAATATGTTTTAACAAAAACTGTCGCAAATTCAGGTGAAAAAGTTGGTTTTACTTTTGCGATTAACGGAGAACCTGTCAATGCAGAATATGATAGCACTGATAACTCCGTTACTTTTGAAAGAAATGTAGAAGCAAACGAAACCTGGGCCGTCAGTTGGTTCTATGCTGGTGCGTTTACAGCAGACTTTTCGACTTGCTTTAGATCCGATTACAATATGGATGCAATTATGGATGAAATTAAAACCATCCTCGCCTACGCTACAGTTTCTGCGTGGGGTGATAAAGAAGTAGGTCGAGTCCTAGAAGTTAGAAATATCTTGACAGATCACGACTTCAAAATGTATTCACCAGCAAATTCGGCAAGAGCTAAAACTGAGTGGAGAAACCAGATGAACAGAGATATGGATACATTAGCTTCATCTCTAGGATGGAGTATCTTATCTACCCCTAAAGGAGGATCACGCTTTGGAAAATAAACTCGCAACTCCTTTAGATTCTCAAATTAAGGTGCGTTTAACACCAGAACAAGAAAAAAGTTCTTTTATTGATGTGCGTAGCAACTTAGTTAAACTTTTATATTTAATTGAAGATGAACAAAACGGTAAGGGCGATGCACAATTTTGGTTATATGGCTTTTTGTATGATCTTGCTTCAACAAATACACTTTGTGGAGGCAAATTAACAAAAGTCTTGGTCAAAATACACGCGCTCGCGGATGAACATTTTCAATATAAAACTATGACACACGCACAAATAAAAAGACAAATCATGGAATCAAAAGGAATATTAGATCATTTAATTGGCGATAAACCAAGAAAAAATAAATAAATTTGGAGGTGCATCGTATGTCACGCAAAGTGATTAATATAGTTCATTCTGCGACAAGGTACGACATACTTTCGCAGACGCCAAAAAATTATAACAAAGACAATTATTTCCTAAAAGAATTACAAGACAAAGTAAATGCGGAGTGGGCTTATCGTCCTAATCGTGTAGACGTTGAATTTGAAAATCAATGGGGAGAACAAACATGGTCTCCTTTAGAAGTCGTTGTTCAATCTGTTTTATCAGAGAAGGGCACCGCTATTTCAAATGACACACGTAGACTTGTCTTCAAAAATATTTTAGAAGATAGATTTAACATAGGAAATCGTTTCAGATTTTCTGATGACTAT
>CACXHH010000325.1 GCA_902767455.1 uncultured Eubacteriales bacterium | reverse complement strand
GAAACTGGCAAAAGCTGATTATGTCTCGGCGGGAATTGATGCCGCTACGATTGCTGTTGCATGGGCCAAGTGCGCCAAGGCGGCGAAAATAGCTGGAGGAACAAAAGCCGCTGTTGGAGCCAAAACCGCAAAAACCGCTGCAGTAGGATCGGCGAAATCAAGGGCAGGAGCAGCAATCGGAAAATCAGCATCTTCCTGGGACAAGCTTTTGTCGAACGCCAAAAAGGCTCCAATTGTGCGAGAAATCAGAAGCTTGTTCCCGAAACCCATTTCGTATATGCGGCCGGGCGGTTTTCGGGCCGGTATTCGAAATAAAGTTTGGGATGCCGCAAAGGATGCCCATGGGCGTGTGCGCGATCCCCTAACAGGGCGATTTATGTCGTTCAACAAGCCTTGGGACATGGGACACCGGGAAGGATTGGAATTCCGCAAGTTCCAGACCTTGGCCCGGAAGCACTCCATGAAACGAACGGAGTTTCTCGATCACTACAACAATCCCAGAATCTATCGTCCCGAGCTGCCGAGTTCCAATAGAAGCCATTGGTTAGAGAACAAGACCGACATCTATTTTGGCGAACCGTTCCTCGGAGAGATTGCAGCTTGACGCGAATCGGAGATCCACCATGAAAAAACAATCTGAAATTGACGCACTTCGTCCTCTCGCACAGCATCTTGCCCCGTTCTTCGCGGGCATCCCCAACGTCGGTCGGTTCCGAATTTCTGCTTCCCCTGACAAGACCATCGACATTCTCACGACACGGCATGAAGATGGTGTGTCTTACCTTGGGACATTGGGCTGTTCCCTTGTTCCCAACGGAAAGAACGGGCCAATGGCGAGGGGAAAGAAGCCCATCCGCATTGAGCTTATTACGGCCATCAAAGAGGAATTCGAAGATGCTATTGTTGAGACTCTCGGCAACCTTCGACTTGCGCTCGAAGTGGCGGATGGGGGATTCTCGCCGGGTTCTCTCGTTCAAGGCGTTCTCCCCGAGGGTTTCCCCATGAAACATGCATACCTCTGCGATCCATTCCTCTGGGATGAAGGGCTTCCAAGCAAAGACATGGGCGACTATTTCGTTGCATTTCTCCACCTTCTTCCCATTTCCGACCGAGAACGGACGGCGGCCCTAAAGACGACTCCGAAGAAGTTCGAGGAAGTTTTGGCAAAGAAGAATGTGCAATACTTCGACCTCAATCGCGCATCAGTGTTCTGATTCGCCCCATCTGGTTTCGAAATCGACGATTCGCAATTTCCCAAACGAAATGCTCGTTGACTACATTCGAGTTTCCCAACTTACGCAGACCTGACTTAACCTAGGAGACCAACCATGAGTGCATCGGATGGCATGCAGTTGCTGGTCGATTGCGGAGGTTCCGGCGTGAAGATCCGGACGTATGTGGAAGGTGTCATTAACCCTCATACTCATCGATTCGGGCCAAAAACGTTCGAGGAATTTTGCAAGTGCCTTGAGGATGTGGCAAATGACAATCATCCATCACCCCCTCCTCACGTGACGGGGATAGCCATTTCCATTTGTGGTGAATACGACTATGTAAACGAAGAAGTGTTAGGTTGCTGGGCATACCCGTTTCTGGTTGGAAACCTTAGGGACAAGCTGAAGAACCGGTTCAATTGTGGCAACGTGTGGATTGTCAATGACGGGGACGCCCATGCGCTTGCCCTTAAGGCTATTTATTTGCGGAACGGATTGTGTTCAAATAGCGCCATCAATTTATCACTTGGAACATCAGTTGGTTTTGGAATTCTTGACTGGAAGGGAGACTTGCTCCATACGTGCCGTGGACATAATTGGGAAGTAGGCAGTTGGCAATGCGAGACCAGCGCGAGTAATAAGGCGCAGTATTGGGCGTTGGGATCACAGGGATTACAGGCCCTTGAGGCACAATATGGGAGTCCCAATGCTTATATCTACTATGGACAGCGCCTGTGCCATTTTTTTGGGCGAGATCTAGCTCCTGTCTTCCACCCCAAAATCATAGGGCTCTCAGGGGGAATCCTTGCCGCCCATTGTGAAGATATCGAAGAGGGTATCCGGCGTGAATGTGAAGAAAGACATTATCGTGCAAATGGCGGATCATTGAAAGACGTTGAAATCTACTTGTCTCCGGAAAAGGATTCCGTCATGAGGGGGCTGGCAGATCTCGTGGATCGAGATGGGCACCCCAGTTTAAGTGGAATCGTGAACTCAACGAAAAGTGCCGCCAAACATATTATCGGACATCTCCGCAAACTGGTTTTCAAATCGGAAGGAGTTGAGAACGTCCCACTGCGTGATCGCACGGACTGGGAAAAAGCAGTCCCCGAGAAGCGACCTTGTGCGCTTCTCGCCGTTCATGCCGGTCGGGCTGTTTGCGCGGAGGATGGCGGCAATGCACAGCTTGTCGCGAATCGCGAAAAGGCTCTGGGGAGCTGGGAATCATTTATTATATTCAAGAACGACGATGGTTCCTTCTCGCTAAAATCGGCGGCCAATGACAAGTACGTGTCTGCGCGTCCACTCCCAGATGGTCGTCTGATCGCTGAAGGTCCCAAGATGGATGCATGGGAGCAG
>CACXHH010000324.1 GCA_902767455.1 uncultured Eubacteriales bacterium | reverse complement strand
CATTTCGGGAACTCGGCCAGATGCACGCTCTTCACATCCTTCTCGCCGCAAGCCTCATGCAAGTCACGATACAGCATATCAGCATAGAAAGGAGCAATCGGGGCCATCAGGCGTGCGACCGTCTCCAGACAAGTAAACAGCGTCTGGTATGCCGACAGTTTGTCAATCGTCATGTCATCACCCCAGAAGCGCTTCTTCGACAGACGCACAAACCAGTTGCTCACATTGTCGATGACGAAGGCCTGAATCAGACGACCGGCACGGGTAGGCTCGTACGACTCGTAGCAAGACTCAACCTCACGCACCAGCGAGTTCAGCGAAGACAATATCCAGCGGTCCATCTCGGGACGCTCGGCAGCAGGAACATCAGGCTCCTCGTAACACCATCCGTCCACATTCGCATACATTGCCAGGAACGAATAGCTCTGATACAGCTTGCCGAAGAACGAACCCGTAACCTCCTTGACACCCTCCGTATCAAACTTCAGGTTGTCCCAAGGCTGCGAGTTGGTAATCATATACCAGCGCACGGCATCGCTACCATACTGGTCGATAGCCTCGAACGGATTAACCGTATTACCCAGGTGCTTTGACATCTTCAGACCATTCTTGTCCAATACCAGACCGTTCGATATCACAGCCTTGTAAGCAACGCTGTCGAACACCATGGTAGCTATCGCATGCAACGTGAAGAACCATCCGCGCGTCTGGTCGACACCCTCAGCAATAAAGTCGGCAGGATAGCACTTGCGGCCGTCCAGCAGCTCCTTGTTCTCAAACGGATAGTGAATCTGGGCATAAGGCATTGCACCCGAATCAAACCAGACGTCAATCAGGTCAAGCTCACGCTTCAGCACAGCACCGCTCTCGCCCACCAGCCATATCTGGTCAACATACGGACGATGCAGGTCAATCCTGTCATAGTTCTCCTGCGACATATCACCAGGCACAAAACCCTTCTCCTTCAGCGGGTTGGAAGGCATCACACCCGCAGCAACAGCCTTCTCTATCTCGGCATACAGCTGCTCCAGGCTCTCGATGCAAATCTCCTCGCGAGTCTCACGGTTGCGCCATATAGGCAACGGAGTACCCCAGTAACGGCTACGGCTCAGGTTCCAGTCATTCAGGTTCTCAAGCCACTTGCCAAAACGACCGGTACCCGTACTCTCTGGCTTCCACTGTATCGTCCTGTTCAGCTCCATCATGCGCTCCTTCGCAGCCGTCGAACGGATGAACCAGCTGTCCAGAGGATAGTACAGCACAGGCTTGTCCGTACGCCAGCAATGAGGATAGTTGTGCGTATGCTTCTCTATCTTGAAAGCCGTACCCTCGTCCTTCATCTCAATGCAAATCATCACATTCAGATCCATATCCTTCGTAGCAGCCTTCTCGTCATACTTGCCGCCAACGTTATACTTCGGATCGTAGGCATTCTTCACAAAAGCACCCTCGTGCTTCGCATACGCCTCCTTGTTCACACACTTCTCGTAGAAAACAGGATCCATGTCCTCACGCACAAAATACTTGCCCGTGAAATCAACCATAGGACGCGTGTCGCCAGCCTTGTCCACAACGAACAGGCTTGGGATACCGGCATCCTTCGCAACCTTGGCGTCATCGGCACCAAACGTAGGAGCAATATGCACGATACCAGTACCGTCCTCGGTAGTAACATAGTCACCCGGGATTACACGGAAGGCATCATCCTCCTTAACCACAATCCCGTCGTCCTCTATCGCACACGGCTTGATCCAAGGCATCAGCTGACGGTATTTCACACCCACCAGGTCAGTACCCTTGCCGCGCCACAGGATTTCCAGTTCCCTGCCCTCCTCAGCCTGGAAATAAGCCGAAAGGCGAGATTCGGCAACAATATACACAGCCTCCTCGTCCGTGTACGGATTTTTGCCCTTCACAGCCACATAGTCAATCTTGGGACCTACACACAACGCAGTGTTCGAAGGCAAGGTCCAAGGCGTCGTCGTCCAAGCCAGGATATATATCGGAGAACTCAGAGAACTCAGAGAACTCAGAGAACTCAGAGAACTCAGAGAATTATCAATAACCCTGAACTGAGCCGTCACCGTAGTATCCTTCACGTCACGGTAGCAGCCCGGCTGGTTCAGCTCGTGAGACGAAAGACCGGTACCGGCAGCAGGACTGTAAGGCTGTATCGTATAGCCCTTGTACAGCAGGTTCCTGTCGTACAGCTGCTTCAGCAGCCACCACAGGCTCTCGATGTACTTGTTGTCATAAGTGATATACGGATGCTCCATATCAACCCAGTAGCCCATGTTGTGACTCAAATCCGTCCACTCGCTCGTGTACATCATCACATTCTCGCGGCACTTGCGATTGTACTCGTCGATACTTATCGATTTGCCAATATCCTCCTTCGTAATGCCCAGTTCCTTCTCGACACCCAGTTCCACAGGCAGGCCGTGAGTATCCCAGCCAGCCTTGCGCTTCACCTGGTAGCCCTTCATCGTCTTGAAGCGGCAGAACACATCCTTTATGCTGCGTGCCAGGACATGATGAATACCAGGATGACCGTTTGCAGAAGGAGGACCCTCGAAGAAAATAAACGAAGGACAACCCTCGCGCTCCGTAATACTCTTGTGGAATACATCTTCCTCATCCCACTTCGCCAACACCTCGCGATTAACCTCGCTCAAGTTCAGCTTTTCGTGCTTGGCAAACTTACCCATATAT
>CACXHH010000323.1 GCA_902767455.1 uncultured Eubacteriales bacterium | reverse complement strand
GCATACCCACGCAGTACGTAGACATCCGCAGGGGTGATGGCGTACTCGTGCTCTGGGTCAATGAGCTGTCGTTCGTACCTGAAAGGGCCATGAAGGACTCGGAAGGCAAGATAATCGGCAAGTTTGAACTTGAAGGTTATAATGGCCTCTGGGCGAATCTTGGTCAATCTTTTGTGGACCGGGATGGCACGAAAGCCATCTTGGTCTGGCCCATGCAACCATGAAAGGAGAACTTTGATATGAGCATGGATAAGAACTCTGCAGAGGGAAAGGTCTGCACCTTCTGCAACAAGGACGCGCTGCCGGGAACCGATCCGGCTGTGTGTGAAGATCACCTGACGCAGACCAAGGAAGCATCCTCTTCGGAGGAGAAGCCGGCGGAAACCCTCAAGGAACTCGAATCGCGGGACTGAAGATGGGTATTCTGACTTTCTTTGCCGGTTATTTCGTCGGCCTCTTCTTGCTGATTCCCGTTATCTTGTTCATCGGCGTCTGCACGGCGTCCGGTGGCAAACGCTAACCAGGAGGTGCTATGGTCAACTTCAAAGACCAAACCGCTACGCTGATCCACCTGCCGACCGCATTGGATATGGCCGAGTACGCCGCCAGACTGTGCTACAATAGTTCCCGGCCGCAGCGTGAGGATTACGACCAGGTGAAGTTCCTGAAAGCGCTTGCCCACAAGGGGCATCTCACGCCCTTCGAGCATGCCTGGTTCGCCATCCCCATTGGCGACAACTTCGATGACCTCACCAAGGAGGAGCTGCAGGCTATCTCCAAGGTGTCCGGCCGTCCGCGCAATGAAGTCGTCTGGGATAACATCCTGGACTTTGTCGTCGCCAACATGCGGACCTTTATCGAAGTGGTCGGCACGGATAAGACGTTCGATCTTGCCCAGAAATTCAACAAGGACTACTACGAGGCACAGGGCTGGTACACGTTTGAAATCATAACCAGTCGGGCAATCGGCAATCAGCTGATCCGCCATCGCAGTCTGTCCTTCGAGAGCACGTGGGAGCTTCCTGAGTTCTCCGTGAACCAGGAATCCCTCCGCTGGGTGCCGCAGGGTGAACCGAGCGTCTGTATCGGCAATACCTACAAGAAGATGCTGGATGCGAATCCCGGAGTCAAGGCAGACTGGATCCACAGTATCTGCCGGAGCTTCGAGGACTACAGCCATCTGTGCGACAACTTCAAGAAGGAGTTCGCCCGCACGGTCCTTCCGCTCTGTACGGCAACACGTCTGCTGATGACCGGCAACGGCCATACGTGGGCGAAGTTCCTGGAGCTGAGACTGGACAAGGCTGCCGAGCCCCAGATGCGTGAACTGGCGATCTCGATCTTCATGCAGTTGAAAGACAATCTCACACTGAGTGAAGGATACTGCCCTGATGCCGAACCGTTCAGAACCATCCTTCAGGAAAGTTCGTGTTCCTGAGGAACTCTACACGTTTGCCCACGGGTGCAACAGCGCCCAGCAGGTAGCGTCCAGGCTGGTCTGCAGTAAGAAGATCGCCACGGCTCTGAGGAAGCACGACCAGACGTTGCTGGTCACCCCGCTGGAGCTGGATCTTATGCAGTTACAGTTGCGGCGTCTGGAACGTCTCAACCCGAAGTTCAGGCTGTGCGCCTGTTTCCGTGCACCGGATGAGACCCAGCTCAAGTACATCAATCTGCTGCGAGCGGCTGCAAAGTTCGCGGCGGACTATAAGGCTGAGATTGGGGCGTTTCGTGGTCACGGAAAGAAGCCGAGCGCCTGGAGTGCGGTCAGGTGGCACCGCAACATTGCGGAGTTTGCTGACGGTATGACGCGCCACATGATTCCGCATCTGCGGCAGACGTGGAAGGACTTCCCGGATTTCCGGGAATTGTTCTTCGGCGGTACGGGCTTCGAGGAAGCCTACATACGCAAAAAGAAAACAACAAAGTAACCGGATGGCCCTCCCAGTGAGGGCCTTTTTCGTATATGGACAAATTTTTCATCGCAGGGTTGATCTTTGCCCTGATTGTGGGGGTGTGCAGTGCAACTCCTAAAAGTTAATGACCTGGTTACACCGAACAGGCCATACGGAGCCCTGCTGCCCGGCACAAAAACAAAGATTCCGGTTATCCTTGCAGTCAACCTGGAGTCATTCCAGGGAACCCACACAGCCACGTTCTTCACGAATTCGCTGATGGACCATGATGGTCTGTCCACGAGCAGCCGTAGCTGCTGGCATACGCCGCACGTGGATGTCACAGTGCCTACTCGATCTCCGGACTGCGGCGCAGGTTCCCCGTCCTGGGCCAGGAAGCTGTTCGAGTACTCCAGCAATGTGTGGCTAACCAACACTAAGACTGCGGTCACCAACGCATGGTTGAAGAAGAGCGGCCGTGAAGACGAGCCGGTCAACACTCATGTGCGTGACCACATCTGGAATGTGCTGCTGCATGGAACAATAAAGCAGCACATGTGGACGAACGCCGAGGCTCAGCTGCTTCAGGAGAGCAACCCTGAATTCTCCTTTGACTTCGACTATCTGTGGCGTCTGCCCAGAGTGCTCGGAGACGTCCGCAAGGTTCCGTTGATGGCGGCCGAGGTGGAGGACTTCCATATGACTGCATCGGACACGGAAGATGACACCATTACCATCCGTGTGCACACAGCGGAAGGACCGCTGCGCTTCTCTGTGGCCTATCCGGAAGGAGATCTGCCGGAACTCAAGGAGTGCGGCATGATCAAGTCTCTGCGCCGGTTCTATGGCGATACTGTTCCGCCGACGTCATTGAACAAGCTGATTACGACGGCCATTGTCTACAGTCTGATGCAGAATCACGGCATGTCGCGCAAGGCTGCGTTCTCATTCCTCGACATCAGGAACGCCATGGTGTATCCGGTCATGACGAACGGCTTCTACACGTTCGACAACTTCCAGCTTACACCCTGCATTCCGTATGGGGCCAAGTACTGGGACAAGAAGCTGTACAGGCTGGCCGGCGAAGCGCTGTTTGATGGGACGGCGTCCGATGAGGACATCCAGAAGTTCAAGGAACTAACAGGGACGACCTGGGATTATCTTCAGGACGTACAGGCCATGTTCGCGCTAAATGAACCGATGGATAGCGAGCTCTGGTGGGGCGGTGTCAACGAGCGGCCGGACTGGGCGAATACGTCCACGGTCTGCGACATTCTGTGCCGCTACCTGTATGAGCACCATGATACGTGGGACAAGAAAGAGCTTGACGGCAAGGACGGACTGTCCAGAGTCGATTGGGCGATGGACTGGACGGATTGGTTGAGTCTCAGAAATAACCGGACGGACTTCTGTCTGTTCGAGCGCCTCGGCGTGATTCCGTTCCTCCCGCGTATCTCACCGGACAAAGCACAGCTCCCGGCATGGGACTGGCTGGCGACGTATCGCTTGCGGGTGGCGCCGACATGCCTCATCATCTGGGGCAAGATTGACCAGTCCCAGAAAGAAGCGGACAAGTTGTCCAAGGCTCTCGGCTACAAGGTCGAGTTGTCCGAGTTGAAGGAAGCGCTGAAGAATGCCAGTGTGTACACCGGTCTGTCGGAAGCGTCTGTCTTCGTGCTCGGCGTCATGACACTGTCAGGACTCACAAAAGATCAGGCCAGGAAGAACATCAAGGGATTCCTCGGTCTGCATTATAAAGAACTTTAACCTCTGCCAAATCCGTGCCGGCAGAAGAGAAAACATAGGCACGTGAAAGACTTATGGAAGAAATCATTGATGTCAGCAAGAAAGTCAAAGAGTTTGTTGCGCTGTGGGACGAATCCGTCGAAAAGCGGGTCGAGGCAGCGAAGCTCTACTACGACTGCACCAAGGATCATCCTGAGCGCAAGGCTGAGTTCCATGCAGCGTATCCGCAGTGGTCCGCTCTCGCTTGGAAGCGCCTGTATGAGATCGGCGCCGGTAACGTCAGTCCAGAGCTGGTGGACCTTCACAACTGGGCGCTCACCATTCGCATGTCCGGAATCCCGGTCAAGCATCAGACTGCCATCGCCAAGGGCGGTCTGAGGGCTTACAGTTCCGACCATCGCGGTGGCGTCACGGTTCAGCTGAAGAACCTGACCACGCCGATTCTGAATCATGTCTACGACAGCAGGACTGGTCAGATCAAGTCCGTCGAAGCGCAGCGCAAGACGCCTCTGACTAATCGGGTCAAGAAAGAATCCGTTCAGTACCTCAAAGTGAATGGAAACGTCGTGGCAAAAGTCACTCGCGGCATCACCATCGACGCCACCATGGCAGCCGAGCTGCTGTTGCACGGCATTCTGTCGCCGAAGGACCTCCGCAGTATCGCGGCTAAGCTGGAGGCTAAGGGATGACGAGCGGCAGCCCAATCGACTATCCGATTGGCAAGCTCTTGAGAAAGCTCCCGGATGATGTTCAGGATTGGATTCTTGTGCAGAACCTTGAATCCAAGACAACCAGTGAACTCAGGGAGCTTCTCCGTTGGGGGCGGCGTAATTTCAAGCTGCCCCCATGGAGTGTCTTTACGGCCATCATGCAAGGCTATGCAGCGGCTGCTCTGCTCAAAGAGGGCGGCCATGCAGAATGGGAGCATGCGTGGTTTGCCAATCAGCGATTCCGTCCGCTGGATATGTACGAACACGACTATGAAGACGCCTACGAGATTTGGGTCACGAGGCGTGACGGCAGTGTCGTGTTCATCGGCTGGCTTATCAACAAGTATGACGGACGCGATGTGTTCAGCTTCTGGAACGAGCGCACGGAGCGCTACTATGCAGACTGCTCGAATTTCCTCAAGATCCAGGACCCGGTCACGCAGGAAGTCATACTTAATCATTGTGGCTTATCCAAGTGGCGGGATCATGTGTCTCCTGATGGTCGGGTGTTCCTGCCTGCAGCAAAGCACCGTGTAAGGCTGAAGAAGGATGTCAAGGGTAAGCACAGAGATGAACAGCTTGAGCTACCTTTGAAGACTGCGCCGAAACCCACTGTGCAAATGCTGGAGATACGGCTGAAAGTCCTGAAGCTGTTTCAGTCTGTCATGAATCCGGAAGCCATGGCAGTATTCATCATGGACAACCCGGATCGGAAAGACCTGTACATGGAACTGTGCAGTGTGCTCCGAAGCTCCGTGGATGTCTACGTGACCAGACTTGGCTCCCGTGACGTTACGAACATCCATATCCCGGATGATGTCGTGTTGGCCTGCCGGTCAGTGGTCCAGTTATACACCACGCCGCAGGGAATCGCAAACTCCATCCAGTTCTGGCTGGATGAGCTGTTGAAAACTGATCCGAACAGGATCTAAAAAGAAGCACCGCTTGTTTGGAGGGCTTCCTTCAGCTTCCGCTGGAGTTTCCGTAACCTGATATGCAGTCTGGTTATCGGAAGGCCCGTCTCCTGACAAACGGTGTCTTCGTCGAGCTTTTCAGCTCCAATTCCGTAGGTGACTTTCAGAATCCACTGGTCTCGATCAGAGAAAGTCTGAATCACCTTCAACATTTCTGAGACGACGGCTTCTACTTCTGCCGACATGTGGGAGCCGTCGTCCAGATTCTCTTTTATTACCTCACCGAAGGTTCCCTTCTTCGGGTCATCCTCGGAGATCTGTGCCTCGATGGAGTACACTTTCAAGTCGGCTCTTTTGGTATTGTCGAGTTGTTTCTTCGACATGCCGGTGATCCCCAGCAATTCCTCGTCGGTCGGTTCCCTGTTGAACTGGCTCCGGAAGCTGTGCTTCACTTTCTCCAAGTTCAAGACCTTTTGGGTCGCCCCACCTGGGATACGGATCGTATGGCACTGCTCGGCAAGGGCTTTGCGGATACTCTGCTTGATCCACCAGGTGGCGTAGCAGCTGAACTTGGCCCCTTTGCCAGGTAGGAACTTGTCGGCCGCAATCACCAGGCCCCTGTTCCCTTCCGCCACGATGTCTGCGAAGGTCATTCCGTATCGCTTGAAGTCGTGGCTGACCTTGACCACGAGCTTGAGGTTTGATAGAATAAGCTCTTCTCGTGCTGCTTCCTTCTGTTCCTCCGTTCCGTGGTGGATCAGGTTGGATAGCTCGATTTCTCTTTTGGTCGAAATACGTGGGATATCCTCGATATCCTTCATGTAGCGGCTGATGTCTTCGGTGATGACAGTGGCGTTCCGTGTGCCGGCACAAATCATGAGTCTGCTCCTTATGGTTTGGGTTGGTGGGAATGTCAAAAATATACCACGCTTTTTCCGGATTGCAAGTGCGATTTTGGCAGTTTTTCGAGAAATTTATCGCACCCGCATCCGATGGCATAATAGGATGAACCGGGCACGTTCATGCGGCGCACAGTGTGCCAGTGAAACGGCCCATAAACCAAAACGGTCCACAGTGGACCAAAAAGGAGTTGGCATATGCCAGATAAACTCAAATTCGATGTGTCTCTGTTGATGGGGCACGAAGCCAAACACCTGGTCAATCGCGATGGGTTCTTCGCCCTGTCAGATTACCTGAAACCCTGCAAGGATAAAGCGAGGGAGCCTTTCACCATCGCCATTCCTTCCAGGTTCGGCCAGACCCACATTCTGATGGGTGGTCTCCTGAAGGTGCTCCTTGATCGCTGGGTCTCCTTCGTTTTCATCGAAGGTGACAGCACGGCATGGGTCGAGGAAGACCTCGTTCTTCTTCCCATCAGTAAGCTCTGGGGCGATGAGGAAGCCATGCTCATCCGCCTGGAGCAAATCCTGCTGAACACGAAGTGGTTCACGGACAGGTTCCATGAACCCCAGGCGCTGACTGGATTCCTCCGCTGCGTCCGCAATCGCGGATTCGACGGCCTCGATCACAGGATGCGTCGTGCCAAGCGCGAAGGCTTGTCCAGGGCAAAGCGTGCGACCAAGGCCCTGGAATGGGCAACAGCTGCGATGGAGGACATGTACGCCGACCACCTCACCGGCGACCTCCTGATGCACAAGATCCGCGAGAGCGCCCAGCAGCAGGCGGATCATCTTTTCGAAGTTCCGCTGATTGCAGGTCGTTTGGATGACTTCTTCATACTGGACTGGATCGCCCAGATTGAGAAGGAAGACAAGACCGACGAGTTCTGGGTGGTCACCATGCACACTGAAGGGGAATTCTGCGTCTATCCGGCGCAGCACATCCAGGCTGACGGTATGCTCCGTGATACCGAAGGCATTACGAACGCATTCAAACTCACGAGTGTTCTGACCAAGCGTAATTGCAAGGTCGTGGACGACCACATCGTGTGCCCCGATAAACACACGGCCTACGTTGTTGCCCAGTGGCTTTGCGAGCGGAAGAAAGGCAATAAACCCAAACTGGAGGATATGGCATGAGAAACAACCTCATCACATACGCAGTCGTCCCGGTCAGGGATCGGCTGCTCGATATGCGTGGACTGGTCGTGGGCAACCCGCCTTCTGATCAGCTCGAACGCAGATTCTGCGCCCTGCTTGGGCGCTTCAAGGCCATCGCGGATTTCGCGACGGCATTCAATGCCCCGACGGAGGCAGCCGCTTCCGTCGTCTGGGGTATTGGGGAGGAAGCCAGGGCCAGTGCTGCGAACGTCTCACGGTCCAAGCTCCTCAAGAACACCAGGGATCTGGAACGTACTCTCACCGAGAAGGAGCGTGAAGTCCAGAAAATGGAACTCACGCTTCTCCGCAGCCTGGAGGTAATACCGGCATGAAAGTCGAAGGCACGAAAGGCTTCCACTCGGATTTCAAATGTCTCGGTATGCAGTATTGCACCGGCGCCACATTCACTGTCAATGGAGAGTTAGAGCTGTGTGAGAATGGTCTCCACTTCTGCGAGATTCCAATCGGCGTATTCGCGTTCTATCCACCTATGGATTCCCGCTATGCTGATGTCGAGGCACATGGTGAAGTTATCCGGGACCCGGATACGGATGACGACAGTGGCAACTGGTGCGCGAAGGCCTGCACGAATGAGCTCAGGGTTCTTAACGAGAAGACTGCGGACCATGTCGTGCAGGATTCTATCCACTGGATGGCCGTGCATTGGAGTGTGCCGATAGTTATGGAGGGGGCTTTCAAGTTCCCCTTCAACGACATCTCACTGGTCTCGAAGGAGCGGGTCTACAGTCAGAGCTGCTCAGACCTCGCGGTTGGCTGTTTCAAAGGAAACTGCCTGGACAACATGACTGGATATGTATCCGTCGTCATGGAGCCGCTGTCGATTGCCAGGAACCGCAAGAACTGGGGTTCCATGGCCATCTCTTTTGCCGGGGAATCGGCTGCGGTTTGCGACGGGAATTTTGCCATTTCCGTAAACTTAGGTGTTAATTCCATGGCCATCACACGAGGCGACTATGGCATTGTGCGCATAGCCTCCTTCGGCCGTGGCGAAACGCATGGCTCCTACAGCGTGGTCTTATCCCAGCATCGGTCTACCATGACCGTGTTGCACGGGGATGACAGCGTGGCAATTACAGACGGCTCCGTTATAGTCCACGGAGAGGGCTGCATTGTCCTGCTGACATTTATGGACAGGCATCATACCATCCAGGCAGTCAAAGGGACCAGACTCATCATGCACAATCCGAATGAGCCGACTACCGAGCGACTTGAGTTCATCTGCGGGACAGACGACTGGCCTGCGGATACCGAGATCGCGTACATCCAGATCTACGACAACTGGAGAACAAAACATGAGAGATGACATACTCATTACCATTCGTCCGCCGCAGCCCTGGCTGCATGTGCTTCTGCACGTGCGAACCAGGCTGTATGAGTCGGAATATCGTTTCAAAGTTCAACCAAACCAGGAACATCCGGCCATCATTGTGACGGCTGACAACGTCATTCCTGAGAAATGGAATACAAACAAGGATTGGAGGCATCATGGTTCCGTCTAAATACGTTCCATTCGGGGACATCACATGGTGCGCCAACGCAGACTGTGAGAAGCGCTTCGAATGCGGCCGCAGCGGGGAGAATCTGAAGGATCTTCCCTATGGCTGTGCCTCATGGACTACTTTCCATCCGGATACAGATGGCTGGTGTGATTGGCAGGAGCCGCACCGCAATCGCACGAGACAGATTCTGCAGCCTTACTTGCAGGACATCCGTGATCACGTCGGTGATGCCGTTGAAAAGCTCCGCAAGAAGTATGACGAGGACGGCTCGCTGGATGAGGTGCAGACGCTGCTCGAAGACGCGCTGGAGTCCCTTGACTACCAACTCAATCATTGGAGGAAAGAGGATGAGCGTAATAGAAGTAAGTAGGCCGGATGACTATCTCCACGGTTTGCGTGATTCCGCGCAGGCGCTCCGTGATCAGGTCATTGAGTTTTGCAATTCCAAGCGTTGTGATACTTGTCCCGCTGGTAAACTCATTGACGAGGATGCGACCTACGAGCCTGACTCCTGTCCGCTCAGGGTGCACACCCGTGAACTCGTTAACACGCTGGTCAAGCTCAGCGGTCATGAGGCCGTACATGTCTCCAAGGAGCTGCGCGAAGCCTACAAAGTCGACTGGCTCGACAGAGAGACGGTCTACATCAAAGGCTTCGACTTCCACTTCAAATGCAGGGGCATGCAGTACGAGGTAGGCAAGACCTTCTCAGTGCAGGGAGAACCTACACTGTGCGGGTGGGGCCTGCACTACTGTGTCAGCCGGCTGGAGGTCTTCGACTTCTACCCGGCTATCTGGTCCAGGTTTGCCTGGGTCACGGTTCCTGCGGACGCTGACACGGACGACAACGGCTACGATGGATGCTCAACCAAGGAGTGTGCTACCTCGATCAAGATTGAGGAGGAGATCAGCCTGTCAACGCTCATCAAGTCCCTTGTATCTGAACACGGCTACAGGTACTTGATGGGAACTTGGGTCTCCGGTGATACGCTGACAGTGGATGAGTCTTTTGCGATGATTAAAGCAGAAGCCCGTGTCTGTGTCAACGATGGGGACTACTCGACCATGAAGACAAGGGGTGGTGTGTCTGTCGCCATTGCACCGAACAGTGCCGTATTCACAAATCCGGAAAGCATGTACTGCGTAGCCATCGCGGACAGGGAAAATGCCATCGCCTGCACGTGCGGACTGCACAGTCTGGCTGCGGCCATGTCGCAAAGGTCTGTAGCCATGACCATCGACTGGGGCTCCGTGGCTGTCGCGGGCTCCGGCGAGTCCATGGCAATCCTTTGTGCAGACTGGTCAGTAGGCGTTGCCATAACTGCGCGTGGTTCCAGACTTCTCATGGAAGGCAACTGGTCCACGGGGGTGACAGCCGCACACACGGAAGTCACAGGAGAGCACAATGTCGTTGTGATTCCTCGTAAGGTGACCCCAAGTGCCATGACCTTGAAGGCCGTGGAAGGTACGACGGTCATCTTCTGGCCGGATCCGGAAGGCAAGCCTGTGGTCACACTGGTTCATCCCGGCTGGGAACTTGAACCAAATGTTGAATACACATTCGCGGAAATCTTGCTGAAATTCGGATATACCGATACTTACCATTGTGAGGACAACAAGGTTCCGTGGTAAACTGAAAATTGAAAGGTACAAAATATGTCTTTGATTCTTGTTATCGGAGCATCGCTCCTCATTATCGGTATCGTGTTCGTCACTGAGTTCCTCACCAGGTCTGATGACCAGGGAGATGTTCGTGACGAGTTGTGGTCCATTCACGGCAGTTTGTCTGCCGTGAAGCACACGCTCAACATGCACAAAGACGGCTCCATCGAACTCGAAGAGGTCGAGAAGGAGCTGGCCCGTGCATCCGACGAAGTCGACAGGCACTACCGGATGTACCGTGCTGAGAGCAACCGCAACCGTGTGATCGGCTACTGGACGCTGGTCGCGGCGGTCGGTGCTATGGTGGTGGCTGTGCTGTTCCACTTCTACCTCGTGTCAGAGGTGGAGGACGCCTACCAGCGCGGCATGCAGGACGAGGTCCTGAAACTTCAGCAGAAAGTCCAGGAGGTCCTCGATGGTGATCGGTGACCTCCCCTGGGGAGAACCGGCCTATAAGGGATTCCATTTGATAGACGATGCCCTTGTCTGCGACCAGTACTCGAATCCAACCGAGTACCACAAGGACGAAGTCTTCACTGTGGAAGGCCCTGTCACGCTGTGTTCCCATGGTATCCACATTTGCCTGGAGCCGCTGGACTGCCTGCGGTATTACACGCCGAACAATCCGCTCTCCGTGATCGGCTTCGTGGAAGCGCGTGGCATCGACAACGAGCAGCAGGACGGCTGGTCCACCAAGCGTGTCTGCACTCAGATCAAACCCAGATCTGTGCTCACCTGCAACTACAGCTGGGAAACGCTGATTGATGAGGTTCGGAACCGTACAAAGCATACGAAGTATGGTTGGGAACCGACCAATCCGTGCGCCAATGAGCTCACCGCAGGTCACTTCAAGAATCCGTGCCCGGATGAAAAGGTGTTCCTGGTAGGAGGCTGGCAGCTTGGCCAGACCAAAGGGCATGTGGCAATGTCCGCAGGCAATTACTCCGTGGTCGGCAGCGAATACAAGGTAGTGGACATTGCCATGACTTTTGGGCGCGGTTCTGTGGCCAATGGTTGCGACTCCTTTGCCTTTGGCCCATACAGCATTGCCCGCGCCCGGAGACCAGGTGGTATTGGTTATACGGACTATGTTGCATCCATCGCGGTAGCCGAGTGGCAGGCGTCTCTTGCTGTGGCAAGTCACACAGAGAGCCGTGCAATCGCAAACTGCATGTTGTCTGCTGCCATAGCCATGACCGACAATTCTACTGTCATACTCAACAGTACCGGTGCTCTCGGTGTAACGGCAGGGAGTGCAGTTGTGAAAGCTCATGGGTGCGCTGTGGTGTTCCTGTCATGGAGTCACAAGTGGGGCCCAGGCGAATGGCTAAGCAATTACGGCCCTTCTCCCAGAGGAACTGTGATTGGACCGGAAGGTACGCTCCTGATGTTCCTCGACACCGATGGCTCCCAGGAGTGGATGACATGCCGCTTGAAGAAGGACGATCCAAACTTCCCTGCAGACGTGGAGTTGGATGTCGAAGTACTGTACGAACGTCTGAGAAGGAAGACTTACCGAGATGAAAATAATCTTGGATAACGGTACAGAGTTGACGCCGGATAAAGTCAACATCGACGCGCTCAACACCACTATTGACAACATGCGGGGTGTGTGCGATAACATCGAAAGGCGCTGTGATCTGCACCAGCGTATGGTGGAGGCAGACCGTAAGGCTCTGGACAAGGCCCGCAAAGAGCTTGACTCCTGGCTGGAGTTCAGGGACATGGTGGAGCGCCAGCAGCGCCTGTACAACAAACTCAACAACCAGAATGGAGAGATCGACAATGACTGACGATAAACTGAAGGAAGTAATCGACGCAGCGGTGCAGCAGGCATGTGATAAGCTGTACGAGAAGCTCAACGACAAGCTGGAGAGACTCCTGGCTGACATCAACGGCAGGCTTCCGAAGCACCCGGTCGTAACCGTGATGCCAGGTGAAGAGACTGTGGAGGCCCCGTCCGCCATGAAGGTGCCGTTCGCCTATGTGCCGAGCGGCTGCGTTCTCAACAACAGTGGGTTCGTGTACAAATTCCCCATCCGCGTTGACAGCGGTGGGGAAGTCAAGGGAATCACACTTGGTGATGGGGAGCATATGACTGTCTCCAGCGGCGGTACCTGCATTGACTGCACCATCAGCAAGAAAGCCAGGTTCATAGCCCACAACGGCGCCCATATCGAGAGTCTGGAAATTACCGAAGGTGCCTTCGTTCCGGTTAATGGCGGAGCCTATATCGGCGATGTCACTATTGCAGACAAGGCGGCTGTTGGTGTGTTTAACGGTGGCAGCGCCTGGTACGTCCATGTGAGTTCCGGTGGCTGCTTGAAGGTTGGTAAGGGCGCAATCCTGGATAACGTCACGGTCTACAGCGACGGGAAACTGGAGCTCAATAGCCCGGACATCAAGGCCGAAAACATCGAGGTCTGCGCCGGCGGAAGCGTTCGCTATTTTGACGAAGCCTGCAAGCAGAAGTTCGAATCCAGCGGAGCAATCAATCTCGGCCTCGGTGCCAGAGAGTCTACACTTTTCCAGGAGGAAGACAATGGCGACGACAACGTGTGACAACATATACCACACCCTCATCTCCGGTGGACAGTGCACCAGTGGCACGAAGCTCGACATCCGCCCCTGGTGGCGTGTGACTGTGTCCAGTTACGGCATTGCATCTGGTGCGCAGATGTTCACCGGCTGCCAGAATAAGTTGCACGATATCAACGTCCACGGTGGCGATCTTCGTGCTAGCGACACCCAGATGTATAATCTCACGTTGCCTTGCGGTTATGTAGGGCTGACCGGGAGTGCGGGCATCTCCAAGGGCCTGATCGGTGACAAGCTGGACATGATTGATATTTCCAAACTCATAGATGTGAATGTCGTGTCAGGCGGCCGTGTTACAACGGGGGATCATGCTTGGCTCTGTGACGTCACGGTCGGCAGCGGTGCCAAGCTGGAACTGCATGGTTCCACGTCTGCGAACCGCATCACGATCTCCAGCGGCGCATCGGTGGTTGCTTATGCGGACTGTGAGCTGAATAACATCACGGTTCATTTTGGCGGAACCCTGAAGCAGTACGACAGAGTCCATGCCAGCAACGTCTGGGTGGATGAAGGCGCGGATTTCTTTTGTGGGAATGCCGCAGAGGTCATTTATCACAGCCAGTCGCCGAGGAGACCGATATTCTTCGAGCCTTCCAGTGGCCGTGCTGTAGCTGCTTCCGGGCCGATGGTCACGCCGATCAGCATGACGCTGATGCCGGACAACGTGGCCAAGATCCATGTGCCGGACACTCCCTGGCCTATCAAAGAGTTCATCATCGAGGTGGGAAAGAAATGAGTGTCAAACTCGGAAAACCGAAAGTCACTGCCATTGGTGACATCCGCATTGCCAACGGCGGCATGGAGATACCGGAGTGTATCGAGGCTTGGTTCGATGGCCATGCGTCAGGCGGTATCATTGCCATCGGTCCAGGTGGGCATCTTAGATTGGCTGGCGCCAGCGCTTCCCAGGGCATCCGTGGGGCCTGTGTGGAATCCGGAGCCTATCTGGATGCCGTTGGTTCCATGGCCCATGTCGCAAGCTGCCATGTCAACTCCGGCGGCAGCATGGCCATCGTCAACGGTGCTCAGGCCTGGGATGTCACGACGCTGGGAGAGACGTATCTCGGCAGCTGTGGTAATCCTACGGGGCACATTGCGGTGTCCGGCGGCGTCACCATCATGGATGGGGGCTCACTGGATTATCTCAGCGCCTGCACCCATGCCGACGTCCGTATCCGCAGTGGGGCCTTCGTCAGAGGTCTGATCGTCTGTAACGGCGGGAAATGCCTCATAGAGGACGCCTCAGCCACCGACATAGAGATTTACTCCGGTGGCACGTTAGGTCTCGTCAGAGGGGCTGCAACCGACATTACGCTGCATTCTGGCGGCACGGTGACACGCGCCGGCAGATGCAAAGTCCACTACAAAGCCCTGTCTCCTGTCAACGGAGCAGAGTGGGAGGATGAGAATGGGAGCACCGAAGAAACCTAAGGACTATTTCCTGAAACGTATCTGTGGCTCCACATGGAACGGAATCATTAACCATTGGACCATCGTGCGTGGCAAGAAAAACGAGCCAGGCGGCAAATCGCTAACGGCAGTCCGTAATGAGGTTCTGGCCAAAAACCGCAAGGAGAACAAGACACAGTATGCTCAGTATGGACGATGGATGGACGTCTTCGACAAGAAGGCAGCCCATGAATTCGATCCGCCTCCCGGCATGAAGTCCAGGGCACTCTTCTGGGGTGGACAGGAGGTCTACTTCGTCCGTCCTGAGGCCTGGAACGTCAGTGCGGGAAAGGGCATCGTCACCCATGTCTTCTTCAGCGAAGGGAAATGGCATTACCGTGTCACCTACTGGACTCGTCTCGGAAAGGGCCTGTTCCACAAAGGGCAGCAGTGGACAACTGCGTATTTCTGCGTGGAAGAGAGCGAGCTGTATTCCCTGTCCAACAAGGACAAAGCCCGCCAGGTGCTTGCGGACACAATCGCCGGCATCTACAAATGGTGGGCCGAGTTCTATGACCGGTTGGATAAGCTGACGGACGAGGATCTCCGGACAGGAGAATTCCTGAAGTGACGCTGGGTCTCTTTGTAGGAGGTAACTGCTATGAAGAGACTCAAAGTTTTGGTAATCTGCGGTGGCGGTGTCTTTGGAGCGATCCCAGCGCATTTCCTGTCCATGCTCCCGGAAGATCAGCAGACTCTGAAGGACATCGACGTCATTGCTGGCTGCTCGATTGGCGGCATCTTGTCCTGCGCCTATGCTGTGGGACACACGTTTGCTGATGTGGACAAGTGCTTCCAGCAGAGAGCAAAAGACTGCTTCAAGAAGCGCTGGCAGGCAAAGATCAATCCGCTGGAATGCCCGGTCTACGACAGCGAGAGCCTCTACGAGGTGATCCAGGATATGATCGGCAACAGCATCATGCGGGATATCCACAAGATCTTCCCGCAGCTGACTCTCGTTGTGCCGGCGCTGAATGTTACAACAGACAAGCCCATTTTCTTCCAGAATATTACGCACGAGTTCGAGAAGCTGCCGCTGAAGGAGGTCGCAAAGATGACTTCCGCAGCTCCAAGTTACTTTGACTGTGTGGAATACAACGGAGACGCAGTGGTCGACGGGGGACTCTTGGACGTCGACGGTGCTATCACAGCGCTGACGACTGTGAAGGAGCTCACCGGCACACCGTTCATGATGATGGATGTCATGGTCATGGGCACCGGTCAGGACGTGGACAAAGATCCACTCACGGTCAAGGCGTATCGAAAGTTGAAAATGTTCCCTGGTATGGTCCTGGACGTGCTTCGCGCCTATGCCACTCTTGGGAACAAAGAGACGAGCAAGATCCACCTTCGCGGTCTTGGCTGCCATTGTCTGAACTACTTCAATCCAGTGGTGATTGACGGACAGCTCGACGACTGGAAGCAGGTACCGCAGCTCATCAAGGATACTGACAAGTGCAGGGAAGAATTCCTCCGGGCATGGAATGCCTGGAAGACCTGCTGATTACCCAACCCAATTACCCAACCAAGTTGTACAATCAGCTTGGATATTCACTGGCCCGGATCAGAAATGGTCCGGGCTTTTATTTTGGAGAAAACAAATGGCAAAAGAAAATCCCGGTCTGGGCTGCTTGCCCTTCAAGCTCACCAAAGCGGAAATCGCGGAGCTGCAGGCGGCGATAGATGTTGTGGAAGGTTTGTGCGCGAAATACGTCATTCCCGGCATGTGTGTTGTCCAGTACAAGAACACCTCTCGGACTTTCGGCACCATCTCCTTCAGCAACCAGGTATCGGCGAAGGCGGATATGTCCGTGGACAGCCTGGTCAAGCTGGAGAAGATCTTCTGCGATCACGACACAGACGACAGCGATGTCATAAACATCTGGAACAATGCAACCGACCTGCTGGAGAAGTACGAGAGCAGGGACTAATTTTCTACCTCAGGTGGAAAATGGAAAGGAGAACAATGCCGGAAGACGATCTTTCCAACAAGATTATCAACAACACGGCCAACAGAATCCGCAGGCACATGGACGATGAGGCAGCGGAGTTCTACATCGACGGTGAGTTATCCGATGAGACCAAGGCTCGGTATGAAGCTGCTTTCGAGGCAGACGAGGACAAGCCGGAATTCGTCGGGACACCGAAGGGAGACAACATCCTCAAGGATATCCTCGACGGCAAGATACCGAAGCCGCCGTCCCTGGAGGACATGCTGCGTGATCAGTTGGATGCCGACGCTGGCCGACCCGACCTGAAAGGTGCGGAGAAGTACATGGACCACATCCACGAGTTGTTCGAGAAGAACAAAGGCTGCATCGAGAAACTCGTCGAGGAGCTTGGTGTGAACGAGCCATGGGGCCTGACGAAAGCCGAGGAGGCGGAACTGACAGCACTGCTGAAGCCCCTTGGGGAATTTATAAACAAGCATGAGCTTCCTGCCATGATCCGTATCCAGACAGGTCGCGCCGAGGGCGTCGAGGCGAAGCTGGTGTCACTCAAGGCACTGCCTCTGCTAAAGGTGTGTCCTCGCCTTGGTCTGATGATCAAGATGAGCGACATCCTGTTCACCGAGGCGCTCCAGAAAGAGGAGTACGAGGCCCTGATGGACCTGGTATTCCGGATTTCCATGGCCCAGCGGCTCAGAGGAGAATGACCATGTACCAGACAATAGCCGGAGTACTGATCTGCGTTGGCATTCTTCTGCTGGTGCCGACATACATGATCGTCTGCTTCCAGATCGGAGCATGGACGAAAGTGGCCTTGGACAGCAGCTGGGACGAGGATGTGCACGGTTTCATGGTGGCCATCGGCTTCTCACTGCTGATCCTGGGCATTCTGCTGGCCGTCGGCGACAAACCCAAACAACAGGAGGACAGCGATGTCCATGACACTCAATCAAGCCAGGCAGGAGATAATCGACCTGGAATACATGGTTGCGACTGCGGACGATATCTGCAGCCGTCACCATCCGAGCTGCCATCACATAATGGCACGCGACTGCCCGCTGAGGCACGGCAGTAACGTCTGCTGGAAGCGCGTGCTGAAAGGGCGGCTGGAATCACTCAAACAAGCATACGAAAGGAACCAATAAGGTGAACCATGAAGCGGAGCAGCTCTGCATGGAGCTTGAACGCCTTGCTGCAGACCGTAGACAGATCCTGGATACATGCCGGTCCCTGAATCTGATGGACCAGCGTATCTGCAGCAGGATGGAGGCCATGGAGCAGGAGTTGCTGGATCTTCTGAATGTCGATGATTCGGAGTCCCTGGATATTCAGGACATCGGACATCTGCGAATCATACTGCAACGTAAGGACAAGTACAACAGCAAACCGTGGTTCGAGGTACGATACCCGGACTACACCGGCGTCTGCACCAAGCGACACTTCCTGCGTAAGCCTGGAAACAAGCGAAAGAAAGGAAAGAGCTGATGGACTGGCGAGATCTCAAAGAAGGCCAGGTCATCTGGTATATCAACACGTCCGGCCCTGACAGACTATCAGGTCCATGCCTGGAGCTTTGGAAGGGTACTGTCCTTACCATTGAACCTACGGCAGTCTACCCGGTCTGCTGCAAGTGGGACCGCGTCGGCGGTCATGCCAACTGGGTCAGACCAGAATATGGTTGGCGTACAGGGCTTGCGCTTCCTGGTATAATCAGAGAAGAGACAAGATGGAACCCGAACGTATTTTCAACGGCCGAGGAAGCCATCGAGCACTATCTCAAGGGTCCAAGAGAGAAGCTCATGGCGCAGGCCGCCAAACTGAAAGGAACCTGACAATGGCACTCAATACCAAATGCCCGAACTGCGGGAGCACCAGTATCTATGTCGTTGATGGTCCGTACTTCAACGACCAGGATGAGTGCTTCTGCACCAGGTCCTGCGACAGCTGTGGTGATGTCTGGAAGGAATACTACAGTGTGAAACTGAAAACAATCGAGAAGGAGATCCAGAATGGATAAGCCTCAATTCTTACCGTGCCCTGTGTGCAGCAGCCTGGTGATCGACTACACCAGAGTACAACCAATAACCGACCAGCAGGTTGTCATCTCTCAGAAGTGTGAAGCCTGCGGCCACGAATGGGACGACACCTTCTGGGTGGAACGTTCGACAAATCTGGAGGAAAACGAATGAAAATCATGACCAGATGCCCGAAGTGCGGTTCTCATAGGATTCATGTCGAGGACTGCTGTCTTGAGGGTGACAATGATGAGGTTGAAATCACCCAGGAGTGTGATGAAGACACCTGCGGCCACCTTTGGTCCGAGAGGTACTATATCACGCTGAAATCCGTCGAACCTTTGGAGAACTGACAATGCCTGAGGACAAAGATACTCGCGGCAAGACCCATTTCCGCATCAGTGCGGAGGACGAAGAACGGCTGGATGCAGCCATACATACGCTTGAGGATCTCTGCAAGGAACTCGATATCCCAGGCTCGGCCGTCGTGCAGTTCAGCAACGACGGGAAGGAGTACTGGACGAATTCCTTCGCCCATGAGAACATTGACAAGTCCGATCCGGCTGTCGCACTGATGGCCGACCTGACCTGGCTGCTGTTCGATGAAGGCCAGGTGCCTAAGGAGCAGGTGACCGAGCTCTATGATCAGATCCACACCATGCGCGAGATCTGCGAGATGGAGCAAAAGGAGTCCAGCCATGAAACATGAGAAAGGCGTCTGCGCCACATGCGGCAGCCACAACGTGGATTGGGGTCCGCTGCATGATACAGGCGATGCCTACGTCTACTACAAGGTCATCTGCAAGGATTGCGGGGCCAAATCGGAAGAACGGTACGACCTGATGTTCCTTGGGACCTACCGGGAAGACGAGGAGCTCGACGCAGAGGAGGACGGTGCCGAATGACCATTGTGAATCTCGGCAATATCCTGTCGTTTATCGCGCTTGCCTATGCTCTCAGCGCCTTCATCCAAGCTATGAGGAAGTCAGATATGTCTGAGGATTTTCAGACTATTCATGATATGCTGCAGAAGCTGGATGACGACGTGCCCGGTCTGGAAGACGTTATAAAGGTCGCCGAGACCAATGCCGATAAATGGCATGATTCGGACAGATGGTCTATGCACGGGCTGATCGCGATCTTCGTTATGATGTTCGTGTTCTGTTGTTCCCGCATCCTGCAGGACCATATCGACAAGGCTCACTACGAGGGTTTTCACGAGGGCAAAGATGCGGCCTATGAGGAAATGCTTATGGAGCCGCCGGCCAGAACAAGAAAGGATACCCAAAATGGGAATTCAAACTGATATGGTGGAGCTACGCAAGGACAGCATTTTCGTGTACCGAGACAGAATGCGCATGCGCTGCTGGAGACATCCGGCAGAGTCTTGTTCTACTCTGTGCCCTATGCTGGGATGGGACGAGGACCATGTCTGGTTCTTCTGCAGAGAACACGGCGATGCCGTCCTGGTAGACAGGAAACCCAACGAAGAGGAGTCTGGTGAATGAGCGCCAAACTTACCAGACTGAGACTGAAACAACTTGGAAACCGGATCGAGCAATTACAACAGACTTGCTGCTCTGAGGTAGAGAAGAACTGCCAGGCATGCAAATGTCATGTGGAGGAAGACGCAGGTTATTACTGCGGCCTTGGCCGAATGCTCGACGAGGTGGAAAAGATGACAGAAGGAAAGGACACTGACAAATGACGTTACCCACCAGATGCGCTGAGTGCGGAGAGGCCGATAATGTCGGTACTCAGATCACCGTGTATGTCAATTCCCATGGTGAACCCAACAGCCTAATCTTCACATTCACATGCTTTCGGTGTAACCACCAGTGGACAGTTACTACGTATGATTTCAAGATCGACGAGGACTACTGAGGAGACAACATGAAACAAACAATCAACTACGAAGGGCACAAGATCGGCGACATGGTGTGGATCTGGGTGGGGTGGTGCAAGCTGCTCACCCAGGTCAAGATTCTGAGCATGACACTCTGGTTTTATGCAGACGAACCGGATAAGTGTCACCCGGATTACACAGTCGAGTTCATTGATCCAAATGGTGAGACCCAGACCTACACGTTCCAGGAGGATGACGTCTACGACACCAGGAAGGAAGCCATTGAGGCTGCCATCAAGGAGGAAGAGACGGATCTTGCGGAGAACCAGGAGATTCTCAATAAGCAGGAAACCAACCTTGGCTGGTTGAAACAGGAACTTCTTGCGGAGACAATCAATGGCTCTGAAACACAAGTGCCCTAAGTGCGGAGACCTCACGCTGCAGATTGCAGACCATGAGTTCCGCATCAAGGGCGTAATCATCCTGTGGCGGATCTGCGAGAGCTGCAGGCATAAGTG
>CACXHH010000322.1 GCA_902767455.1 uncultured Eubacteriales bacterium | reverse complement strand
TCGTTCAAGTACCTTTTCAGCGTGTTCTACATATCTTGTGCATTCTGTTTCTTGGGGGTCTCCATCATCGTTGATCGTTATATGAGTGTATTTTAAACTGTTTATATAATCGTAGTAGGTTTTCAGGGCTTGTTTCCTCTCAGATTTAGAAGAAAACTAGTGTATATACTTCAATAATCTCTCTGCATCAACCATACCAGAAGATTGTATAGAACATATACTGTTTATAAAGCTATCAACACCATCTTGACCAAACTTATCTTGCAGCATTTTATACTCGGAGCTGGCCTAAAGCCAATATTTATTCATAATATCCACGTCTGGGAATACCTATGCGATATAGGCGGCATTTACGGGATAACCATGTACAAAGAAGTACTTACAGGGCTATGTAATAGGGATTGAACGATCTTTCAGGGATAGAAAATCCGCATAAAATAGTATAGAATTTAACTCAAAATTACTCATCTTTAGGCTCAAATATGGTTTTATATACACATTTGGAAATAAATCCTACTAGATATGCATACGGTTCTTCTGTACTGTCATTTAAGGGTGTATCTATGAACTTAGCAACCCCTACTGCTGAGTGAAAACTTTCATGGGTTATAGTATCTATTAAGTCTAGTATACCCTCAGCTTTCTCTAAATTTATGTTAATAAACAATACTCTAGGGTGTTGTTTAGTACTCAGAATGCCCCACGAAAAGCCTTTAGCTTCAAAGTGATCAATCTCTGTCTCAAGAGGTTCTGTACACGCTTTATCAGCGAAATAAGTCTTAAAAAACTTATTTTTAGGGTAATTTACAGCTACATGGAGCCACACATCGTAGACATCAATGTGAAACTTCTTCACTCTGCTTCTCCTGTTCAAGGAGTTTTTCTTTTTCTATGCCTTCATCTATCAATTGTGCTAATTCTAGCATTCTGTTTCTATCTTTTTCGTTAGGAATCATAGAACATATGCTGGTTAATGACTCGTTGTTTTTATATTTCTCATACATCTGATCCCTGATATCTTGTGGTATTTCAAACAAGTTTTTATCGTATTCAGATGGACATATTAGCTCTAATGCTATTAGATGTCTCATTTCTTCATGTGTCATCTTTCTTCTCTCAAGTTTTCTTTTCTTTGGGTATATATTTATATATACCCTTACTTTTCTAAGATACTCTCTTCTTTCTATAGTTGTTCTATAGATTATATATAAACTATATATAGACTATATTAAGCTTAATATAAGCTTATAACCCCCCTACTATCCCCCCTAACGGGGAAATTGGGGGTATGTGTTGCAGAAAATGAAGAAAAATAAAAAATTTTTAAATTTTTGCAACTACTTTGCAATTTTTAGCGTTATCGGATTGTAACAAACAAAAAATTTAAAGCAAAATGAGCAAAATTTTGAAAGTAATTAAGAAGTTTTATCTGCTTGAGGTTGGTGATACTCTCGAGCTCAGTGAAGACGGAATTGAGTATACAAACGTACACAATGAGGAACTGAACGAGTCCGATGAGAAAGGATCAGATATTTCAGCAAGATTCACTTCGACATATTCGATCTCTACCGATTATGCTAAACTGCTGATCGAGGAAGGGTATTTGGCTCCATACGATGAGCCTGAAACACAAAAAGGTTTCGTAAACGTATTTGATGAGATTGACACAATGCTTGAGACATACAACGAAGAGCTTGATAATCTCGATGAAGACTTTGCAGATGAGCCTGCTTGTCTGAAGGTTGAAAAAGAGACAGTTCTGCGTAACATGATCAAGGTTCTCAATCACTTGAATTCACTTAAAAAGTAATTATGGACGAAAAGATTATTGATCAGACACAGCTCGCGGAAGATCTTTCAAGTAAAATAAAGCTTGAATTTGCACGAGAGTTTCTCGTAAAGCCGCTGGAGCCTGTGATGGTAAAGAAAGGTTTTGATAAACCGGTAGCTAAAGATTCTACTCCAAAGAAAGATAAAGATGGAGTTGAGGCAATCGATTATGATGAAGTAGAGACCGAGGTCAAAGAAGTTGAATCTGATTTTAAGAAGGGAGTAATCCTCAAAGTTCCTACTGAATATATTTGTCAGAAAGCAGATGAGAAGTATGGAGCTAGTCTTCTTGACTTGAAAGTTGGTGATATTATTCTGTATCCTAGCCGAGCAGGAAGATGGTTTGACCAAATTAAAGACTCACAATTCGTAAGAGTATTTGATATAATCGCAGTTGAACGATGAACTTTGATAGAACTTGTAAACAAGTAGCAAAAGAGTTAAATGAAGATCCTGAATTAGTACATGATATAGTAATGCACCAATTCAAATTCATACGAGAAGTGATGAATGATCCTGAAGACACTCATGATATACTAATTAACAAGTTATTCAGATTCAAATTAAAGAAGAGATTTAAAGAGAATAAACAATCTAAATATAGTCCTAAATGAAGAAAATATATATTCATGGTCGTCACGATGCCATAATGTTTGATCCAGAGACTGATCAGATACAAGAAGCTCCGTATACTAGAACTTCGGTACGAGATGTACTTTTGGTGAAAGAACCAGCAAAGTTGATATATACTCTTGGTGAAAAGCATTACGAAGAAAACGTAGACGTTGACGACATTGTAGTGATATTCTATGCTAATACATTTGAGAAGGGTTTCACTATTGTAAAGGGAAATACAGATTGGGTTAATAATCTTAAGAAATACGAAGCAGAGGAACAAAAGCGCAAAGAAGAGTGGGCCGCTAAACAAGTAATTGAACCACAAGCTGGATGTTGTTGTGATGTTTGTGAACCTGCATAAAATATAAAGAAATGAAAAAGAAGAATACACCTAAGGTTTACTTAGACGTAAGTAACATTAAGTCACTTGAGGATTACTATACACAAGTATCTATTGTTAAGGCAATGGTTGGTTCTCCTCAGACTAAGCGAGAGATTACAGAATTTATTGAGCGTATTACTACTGCTACTATTGATAGCTTGTTTATTGGTAACACTGTTGCAGTATACAAGAATGGTAGAAACCTGGTAAGAATTCCTGCAAGTGCATTGGTTAAGCTCAATGAGCTCACAGAGAAGGAGGCTCCTAAGAAGAAGCCTGGGTTTCTGAAGAGATTCTGGAATTGGATTAAGAGTCCTTTTGTAAAGAAGTAATTTGAGAGATAAGATAGAAGGGTCGCAGAAGGACACTAGTTTAAAAGTTCCATGCAGTATACAGTTGCGTATACTGTGAATACGACAGAGTTGTATGAGTAACGACTACAATACTGACGAGTGCTACTCCTTCTTCTCGTAAATCAGGAGGAGCCAATACGGTTTACGTGGACCGCAAAACCACGTGTGTGAATAATATATCATTTTACTTAGACTGAGACCTATATGAAGGCACCAAGTAAAAAGGCTGGGATCGTTCCCCAGTATAGGTCCTGCTCCCTGGTGTATGATTCCTAGCACCCCAAGCTCTAACCTTGGCAGATCCGGAGATGAACCGGAGGGGGCCACCAATTGGCGTAACCCAAGAGAGTAGCGTAGTGATCATAGCGGTCTACTGAGGGCGATTGATAGCATGCAATCAAAGTGGGTGCAACACCCACCGCCAGTGCCAACACGCATAAATTGTTTTGAGACTGTTAATACTATGAAGCGCGGTTAAGGCTCTACTGGTTAACGGTGCACAACGGTAAAACGATCGTTACAGACCAGCAAACTCCAACTAGCGGCGGGGAAGAAAACGTCCCTGAGTAGGCATAATAATAACGTTATAAAAGCCTAGGCTACGGCGTACATCGGATGGCAAAGTAGCACGAGAAGTTGAAGGGGATCCGAAAGGGTCCCCCTTAACCGTATATTATTATACGTATAACAATAAGATATAGAACATGAATAGGACTTTTAGTCCAGTACTCTCTGGAGCTCAAATCCAGGGTACTGGTATGAAACATCCTCGTGTTCCCAAGGTTATTATCGGTTCTGAGTTGAACGGTTTTGTTCAAGGTGACCTCATGGATGCTAATGCTATTAGCCAATACATAGCTGAGAAGATTAAGCATTCTGGCGGCTCTACTCAGGATATTAGCGAAATACAAAACAAGATTCTCTCATTACAAGAAGAAGATGAAACAATACGTTCTTTGATTAGAGATGTTGTTGATGATATTAACAATCTTGGAACAATAGAGGAACATTTATAGGATCTTCAAACAATCGAGGATAAGTTGGCTGCAATTGAACAAACAGTAAACCAATACATTAATGTTCAGCCAACTATAGCAACCGATGAAAATGGAGATTTGATTGTAAGTTTTTAAAAATAATATAAATATAAATTATGAATACAGCTTATTCTAATAATGTAGAAGGCGCACTGAAACTTTTGTCAGTTAATGGTAGCGTCTATCAAATTGGTAAGGACGCTAGCTCTACCGTTGGTGGTATTATGAAACTGTTCGGTCGTAGTGGTGCTTTCGAGACTTATTCAGCTGCTACTGATGGTGCCTTTGATGCTGCTACCGTTTATGGTGAGATCGATGCCTTGAAGACCGCTATCGGTGCTGATGGTGAGAGTTCTATCGCTGATCGCGTAGGTGACATCGAGGATGCTCTTGGTGAGGGCTTTAGTGAGTCTGCTACTGTTGCAGATGCCGTTGCTGCTGCTAAGTCAGTCGTAGCTGCTGCTTCTAGCGACTACATCACAGTAACACCTTCAACCGATGCTAACGATGGTCATGCTATCTATACGATCGGTACATCTGGTATTGACACAGCTATCTCTACTGCTATTGCTGCTGTTGTTGATGGTGCTCCTGAGACTTTCGATACGCTGAAGGAGATCTCTGACTGGATCACAGCTGATACAACTGGTGCTGCTGCTATCCTGGCTGACGTTGCTAACAAGGCTGATAAGGTATCTGGTGCTGTTAACGGTAACTTCGCTGGTCTCGATGCAAATGGTAACCTGACTGATTCTGGTTACAAAGCTGCTGATTTCCAGGCTGCTGGTTCTTATAAGACAACTCAGACTGCTGTTTCTGATCCTTCTGCTAACGGTAATGCTGCTGCTTTCATCGATAGCATTTCACAGAATGCTAATGGTGTAATCAGTGTTACTAAGAAGAACGTTCAGGCTGCTTCTGCTTCACAGG
>CACXHH010000321.1 GCA_902767455.1 uncultured Eubacteriales bacterium | reverse complement strand
AACTCTTCTTGATAAAATTCTTGATCTGTCATATTAGTGATGTTTTTATATGTTTTTGTCTTTTTGAGTGAAAAATCTTATACGGAAACGGAGTCCTCGCGCTATCCTTCGTTCTCATAACCGATGAGATATTTGTCAAAGCGTGCTTCTTGGTTGGCTTCGCTGGAGGATTTGATATCTTTTTTGTCATCGTCGCTGAAGGCATTGAAGATATTTTCTTCTGATTGGAGTGTGGGCTTTTTCCCGAATCCAACAGCATTGCTAATCACCTTGTCACTTGTTGACGGGGCTTCCTCTGCCTTCATCACCTCCTGTAAATCTTTGTTTGCTTTCTTGTGCGCATCATCCTTCTTTTGCAAATCCTCTCCTATTGCTTGTTTATCTTTCCATGCTTGCTCTCTTTCCCCTGTTTTTGTTTTGACAAAATCTTCATCTTCATGTAGGAAGAGTTCATCCATCTCCACTTGCTCATCAGCCTTCTTCTTTTCCTCTTGTTTATTTTCTGTAATTTTTTTCTTTTCTTTTAAATCAGCCTCTTTGTCTACCACATTCTTATCCGCATCTTTCTTGGCTTTTTCTTTTGCCTCCACGTCTTTTTTCGCATCTGCGCTTGTCTGTTGTTTTGCCGCAAGGTCTTGTTGTGCCCTATTATCATTCCATTCTGCGTAATCGGTATCCATCTTGGCTTGTTGTTTATCCAAATCTGTGCTGTTGGGGTCAGCCTCCACCTTTGCTTGTCTTTCTTTAGCTTGTTTGAGTTTCTCTGCTGTCTCTTGTTTTTTTTGTTGTGCGTTCGTCACCCTCTCTTTGGCATTCTTTTGGTTCTTCTGGGCACTCTCAAGGTTTGTATCTGCAATTCTTTGATCTGTTTTTGCAAGGATTACTTCAGTGTTGGCAGAGTTCTCTTGTATCTTTGCTTCTGTTAGTTCCTTTTGTTTAGTGACTTGTGCCTCTTTTGATGCTTTTAATTGTTTTTCTGATTGGTCTCGGAATCCTTTTGCTACCTCTTCGTTTGTTTGAGCTTGAATGTAATTGGCATCGGCTTCGTTAAATTTTGCTTGGGCTGCATTTTTTTTACGTAAGGTACTGTCAGCATTCTCTTTTGCTTGTGTAAAAGCGGTTGACGGAGGTTTAGTTTTGGCTTTATGTTCTAAGTATTCCGCTCTTCCTCGTGTACCACCAGTTATAATGGCACCCGTAAAGGTTGCGGCTGCTCCGCCTGCATCTCCCTCCATGGCTTTTGTGACCCCATCATGGAGATTATTTGCAATGTCAAGTACATCTCCACCTCTTTCAATATTTTTCACTATCGTTGCCAACCTGTTGGCATTTTTAGCAGTTTGGGCAGTTTTGACCGCTATCTGCGTTTTACGTATGGTAGAAATATTTTTTGCAAGTTTGCCTGCTGCAACAAGTCCTCCAACGCCTCCGGCAAGGTTGACTAGTCCTTCCACCCAACCTTTTATGGTGGCCATAGGGTCGCCTGGAACACAGAGATAGTTCAATATGCTAGGTTCGATGCCTTGACCACAATGGAGGATGTTGATGGTTCCAAGTCCCCAACAGAGGCTACAACTTGGTTGTGTGAGGATGGGGGTTTGACCACAAAGGTTCTTGCTGGTTGGAATCCAAGGGGTGGGAGCTTCAGCAAGAATGCAGGGCATGGGAACCAGTGTGAAGACTCCTCCTTTGGCGATGGTGGCTGCGGTGGTTGCTGCCAAGACGGAGGGGTTGAGGATGTTGAAGCACAGACCGAATTGGGGAATGTTGACTTGTGCCAAGCAATCGGTGATGGTTGCCACACAATGGGCGGCATCACCAATGCAAGTGCGTTTCAGCGGGAGAACATTGAGCGGCCCGAAAGTCAAGCCGAATGAGCATCGGAGGATGGCATTGGAGGTACAAATAGGGGTGAATGTGCTTGTATGGAATCCGACTCTTCCAACTTTGGGGTCGCCTGCGGGCATGAGTTCTTTCATTTTTGTTTCGGCAGTTGCAATCTCTTCGTCACTCGGTCCTGTTTTTCCTGTAATGAGTCTACCTAATGAGTTGTTGTCTGAGAAATTATAAGCCGAATCTCCTAGTCCATTCCCTATCGTCTCAAAAGTGTCTTTAACCGCCCCTCCTACTTTTTTTGCCCCTTCTTCCACCGCTTCTGCCCCTTTTTTTGCCATTTTACCTGCTTTCTCGACCGCAGCAAGGATGGCTTGGTCGTGAGGTGCGCGTGCTTTCTCTGCGGCTTCTGCCACTTTTACGGCTGCAGTAATAAACTTGTTCTCTTGATCCTGAGAGTTTTCCTTTGCCATAAGATGCTATCAGTAGAGAGACGAAAGGTTTAGTTCATACTGATGAGGGTCGCTTGTAGGTTGAGAGCCCCCATGCTGGTGAGTGTAAAGGTAGCACTAGCGGTAAAGGAGATGATGTTTGCCGTGCAAGAATATTGTGCACTCACGTTGAGACTGTAGCTGGTGACGGTGATGTCGATACTGTTGGCGGTCACACTGATGGTTGTAGCTTTGACATCAATCTGGAACACATCAAGCGACATCTGGAGGGCATCAATCTTGTATGTATTTGTCTTGATGTCTATTTCGTTCGTTACGTCGAGTTTGAGATTGGTACTGCTTAGGTCAATATTGTT
>CACXHH010000320.1 GCA_902767455.1 uncultured Eubacteriales bacterium | reverse complement strand
GTGGTGTCTTTAAGAGAGAACACTCATATGATTAAAACGCAGATTAGCGAACCCTTAAAAATGTTAGTCCCTAATTAGGGTTATTACTTCTGTCAAAAATTTCTTAGAAAGAAAGGGGGGATAGGACACCCAGACACCCCCTGTTTGCGCTTTCTTTCGGGGGGTTTGTCCCTTCGGACACCTTATAAGAAAAATCCTCTGCAAAGGAAAACATACCTCTGCAAAGGAAAACATACCTCTGCAAAGGAAACAACCCCTTTAAAGGTAAACCCCCGCATAAGTAACTACCACTACCACACAAAAATAAGAAAATAAAAAATGAAATTAATAAAATTAGCGAAGGGAAATGTTAGGTAGTTTCGTTATGAAAAATAAAATAAGAGACACAAAAAAGTGTAAGTGGAGAATTATTCCACTTATAAAAAATATCTTCTTTAAAATAAAATCCCCTACCAAGGTAAGGGGACTTTCTCTGAAATGAACTTTGCTATAGCATTATGTTTCTTTTGTCTCTCTGAAGAAGGGAGGTGAAAGAAGTAGAATTCTATTGCTGTCTTCCTTCATTCATTAGTCACTGCATTATTGTAAATATCTTGATAAGAATAGAAGAGGCGGAATAATGAATCTACTTTAATGTATTGATTATAGGAGACATAGGAATTATATACAGTTGCTTCTAAGAATTCTTTTAATGTAGGTTTATAATGTTCTAGTCTTCGTTCCCTTATCTCTTCAGAGGTTAATATCTCTTTAGCGAACTTTCTTTCATTGTTAGGATTATATATTCATCACTTCCTCTCAACAGCATTCTTTACTATACTGATTACATAGTCCATAGCTTCTTCTAATGAGGGACTATCGGCAGCAGGCTGTTCAGCCCCAGCCACTCTTTCTTCTTTTTCGACGGAATCTTTTTCTTCTTTCTTCTTGATATCAAACTCATTTAAGTTAGCTTCATTTTTTTCTTGTAATCAAACCATATTGCCAATCAACTCATTATTGTTTTTTGTTTTATTAGTTTTGTTTTCATTAGTTGTTTTTGTTTCTTTATTTTCGCTATTACTATTATATACATAACTTGATACCTGAGCCTTAGCCTTAGCATTAGCATAAACATTATCATAAACATTATCATCTACATCTACATCTACATTATCATATACATATACATAGGGGTTGTTTTTAGGTTGTTTTTTGGTTGTTTCTAGGTTGTTTTTAGGTTGTTTTGATATGTTATCAAAGTCCTTAACTGCATTTTTGTTTCATATAGGAGCACCTCATTTCTTTCAATTGTTTACAGATGCTACTCTTCTTTTCTTTGCTGCACTAATCAGTGGCACAGCATTTTCCATTAGCTGTTGTGTCCGCTCAGAATCTATATTATCTGGCAACTTTCAATAAAGTCAATAGTCCACCAAAGTGTCATATGCTTTACAACGCTCAACGGGGTCTTTTATTCTTTTTAGTGTGTATGAGAATGTTTCGAAGAATACGAATGTTTGTAAATCTTCTTGGTCTTTTATGCTTGTCATTGTTCATAATTGTTAAGAATTAAATATTCCTCATCGGCAGGAGTAAAGTTTGTGTCTATCTTTAAGCACTTAGCTACATTCTTATCTATTCAAGCTTTTGTAGAATTGAATGCCATCTTTCATAGAGTTCATAGTTGACTAGATAAATCTACTCCATTAAGTCAATACTCAAGTAATGATTCAACAGTTAATCTAAACTCTACATCATCTTCAATAAGTTTTAAGTTTTCATAAGTTGAGCGATACAATATTACTCAACTCATATTCCACCTATTATATTCGGAGGACCTTTTTTCTAGACGTGTCATAATATAATTTAATTTAATAAAATAAAAAGTACTAATAGTTTTTGTATTTGTTTCTGTTTTCAAACTTTTCTATATCAGCATCAACTATAGGTTTTACTGCATAGAAAAACATTTTCTCTTCTGTAGATAACTCTTCTATTTCTGGTTCTATATCAAAGTAGACATAGTTATAAAGAGTCATCATTGAATTTCTAAATTGTTCATCATCCATTAAGGATAACATATCTACAAATGATTTGTAGAAGATAAAACTTTTTCTTACTGGTTCTTCCATTGTTATTATAATTAATATATAAAAGTATTCGCACTATAATCGTTTTCTAGATTATGTCCAGTAAATTTTATTTTGCCTTATATCATAAGGTATTTTATTATAAATGAAAGATTTAGATTATTGTTTTAGATGATTGAGTTAGCACCTTTAATAAAGAATCCTAAAGATAGTTGAGCCTATAGAAGGTATCTTAAAGAGAAGAGGAGAATTATTGAATGAGATGAAAAGCTTAAGGCGAGAAAGGAAGAAGAGTTTAGGATGAAAGAAACTCTAAGTAAGAAAGAATTTGCTAGGTGGAAGGCTTATAGATATTATAGGGAACATAAAAAGGAGATTGATGATAGACATAGGAAATATGCTTTATTAAAGAAACAAGCTAAGTTAGAAGAGTTTGAGGAGTTAGCTAAGGAATATCCTCCAGAGAAAAAAGAAAGAGAGAAAGAGTTAGAGTTGTTGAATAAGTATAAGGAAGATTATACGGATTGATTGTGAGAGTTTAAAAGATATTGGCGATGCACTAGATTGTTTAGATTAAAGTTTAGTAGGCAAAATGCTTTAAGCAAACCTCTTAAAGTTATCCCTACCCCTTGAATAGAAAAGAGTATAAGGTATAGGCTTGAGAGTCAACATAAGGTTTATAATTTTATAAAGCCTCATATAGATAAGGTTAAGAAATGAGACATCATTATTAATTGAAAACAAATAATGCACAACAAATTACAATATAGTCTTAGAGAGTGAAGCTTTATTGCAGAGCTTAACAAAGACAATGTTGTTAATAAGAACACCTTATGACAAATAGCTATGGCTATGTTAGATTGAAAATATATCGATGGGGAATGCTACCTCTGACCAGTAACCTATCTATGCGGGGATAGGGTGTTCACCTCTATGGGACAAACATTTCCTATAAGTCCATATAATAATTATGCATATCTTACAGAGGATAACTTTGATAAGGTACATAATGATACACAGAGATATTTAAATAGGGAAGATGATAGGTGTGCTATATCTATAGGATGGTATAGTTATCTTATAAGAGTCCCTAAAGAGGTAATCCAGAATGAGGAATGAGAGAAAGATATATTAAGCTATGACTACTATATTGTTCCATATAAGCCAACAGCACATTCTCGCTCATATAATTGGACATATGATTTATTTTATAAAGAACATTAATGTATTGATTTTTATACAAAGACTTTAGAAATGAGAATTCTCTTTTCTATAACTGAGACCCTAGTACATTAAGGTATACTCTTAATGCACAAGAGGCGAGTACTTGGTATGAAAAGAACAAAGACTTAATGGTGAATGTTAACATTAAGCGTCCACCTAACTTAGAGATTCCAACCAATCTCCCTTTAGGTACTAAGGAATTAACAGATAGTGAGATAGATACTGAGTTCCTTAGCTTTATTAACAAAGGAGCGCTTAGCACTAGAATGGAACTTATCCTTAATAGGTTTATGGATAACTATCATCTAGGTAAGGATTGAGTATTCTATAGAAGAACAAACAACTTTCATAAGATTCCATTTCAAGATAAGATATCTCTATGGATGATGAAGGATATTATTATGTGAGTATTTAGAGTTAATCCTTTTATGATTCCTACCTGAAAAGATAAGAAGAACTTAAACAAAACTGAATTTACTCCATATGATATAGGACAAAGTTGAAGCATTAAATATCACGTACATTGAAGTGAGTTTGAGACAAATGTCTTTGGTGTATATATGCCTACATTATTTGATATTATGACTTGAGGTAGAAAGCTTGAGGCTAATGGTTTCAATCTACAAGAATGGCAGTTAGACTTATTATTATATTCTGGTGCTATCACTTATTGTATTGCACCTAGATGAATGTGAAAGTCTATGGTTGTGAATGGGATGGATAGTTGATATCTCTTAAAAGACATTACAGATGTAGATGAAATTATGCAAGAGTTTACAGTTCTTTATATGGGTGAAACTCAAGATAAGAACAAACCATATATGAACTATGCACAACAAATGCTAAACAATATTGTAGACTTATCTAGCTT
>CACXHH010000319.1 GCA_902767455.1 uncultured Eubacteriales bacterium | reverse complement strand
TACTACACCTATGGGAACGACGGGTACAAGAAAGTTTTTGAAAAAATCGACAAATAAAGGAAAAAAGACGCGAAAAAGGAGCGGGAAACCGCACTTCCATTAGGGATTTTTCGGTAAGGCTGTCCTTTGAGAATCAGGCGTGGCGTGATGCCACGCCTTTTCTCTTGTTTGTTTCAGTCGAAGTCGGGGATTTCAACAGCTCCAACAAAGTTGTAAATGATTTCTATCGTGTGTCTGATATGTCCGTCATCTTTCTTCTTTTCGTATATCAGCACCTTTTTTTTCAGAATGTTGTATAACCGCTCCTTGTTCTCGTTTGCAAAGCGGACGGTTAGCGAGTTTATAAAGATAGCCTGTATCTCTATAATACGGTAAACTGCGATTTGTTTAACAACTGTGTACAGATTTTTTAACGGAAAAAGATAGAAATCAACAAGAATTTAATTCTTATTAACAAGGCGAATATTGTTTGTAGTGCTAAAATTTAAACAAAAACGGTAAACATCTCTTCCTGTCTGTCGACGAAAGCGGCAACAATTCAAAATCATTTTTATTTTTAAAACGTTGCCCGACGGGCAACCCGTATCGAGCCATAGTGTGTTATCATAAACATGAACCTGTGAAATCGTTGATGAAATTATTCGACAAAATTCGATGCCATAACAAATAATTCGACATTATTTAAAATATTATTGACTAAATCAAATAATATATGTTAAAATCAATTAAAAAACACAATTAAATCATAAAAACGTTGTTGATGTTTTTTTATAAAAAGCGATCTTTTTCAGATATACGTAAGGTAAAAAGGCTTATATTCCTTTGGCAAAAAGTGCACTTTAGCATTCAAATGAATAATTCGTTAGGTGAAATATGAATGAACACAATAGAGAAAACAGCATCATAAAAAAGAAAATAGAAGACTCGTCTGTCGTTTTCACTATAGACCAGGATGTCCTTAATTCGTTGGTCAGCATGGACAACGATAATCTTTTCATATATAGCGATTCGATCAAAGAAGTAATCGACGCCGCTATTGATGTTCAGGAAAAAGTAACGCCTTTCGGAAACGTTCAAAAAACGATAGAAGAAATTGAAGAAGAGTGCAAAATGACGTTTAAAGCATTCGATTTTCAAAAGGAAAACGTCAGAACGATGCTTGAATGCTTTAACGCACACGGTGTTTTCGGCGATCAGGTCGGATTAGGGAAAACAATAGAAACGCTTTTGACTTCGCTCGTTATGTTCAGAAGCGGAGCTATCAGAAATATGCTCGTGATATCTTCCCCGGCAACGGTCGATAACTGGTATAAAGATGCAAAGAAATTCAGTGTGGGTGGTGAACCGTTATTTGAGTTTTATCCGCCTGAGGGGACAGATCCGCCTTTAAACGATATACTGAAAAAGATTCAAGACGACGGCGCCTTGAAACGGACAAGCCCTGAAAATCGCGACAACTCTTCGAGCGGTCGTGAAAAACTAAAAGTCTACGTATTGCGGTACGAAAAGATTGCTAACGTCGGGGGAAAAATCATTTTAAGTAATATTTCGTACGACAGATACGCAAAGAACAGTCGTTTACACGACGGAAAGGAAGCTCTTGAATTCGACGGTGATTTTTGCGCACAATTAAACGAAGCATTTGAATGGGCTGATAAAAATAACAAACAACTGTTAGAAGGTCTTAATCGATTTGGCTGGGATTTTTGTAACAATGCCGAAACGATGAGCGATGATTTCATAGACGACGATCCGATCGTTGCGTATGCGAAAAAGTTTTATGATACGGAAAATGACGAAGGGTTACCTTATAATAATGAAACTGTTAAACGATATGCCGGTAGGCTCATTACGCGTACTTATCCCGATTTATTGAAGTTGCGCAACTACGTTTATAAATACATTTTTAAAAAATTCTATTCCAAAACGGTCATTAAAACGTCGAAAGGCGTAGAACTTAACCAGGAAACTAAAATCGTATTACTTTTCAATCCCGATCAGTGTAGAAAAGAAATAGAAAAGTTTTGCGAATTGGATGACAATTCCTTCTTGCATAACTGTTTGGAAAACGACCGTTTTTTTGATGATGACTTTTTGACAAATGTCGAGGTTTTAGAGGGAATATTAAATTTAAGTAAAGAAAAAGAAGCTTACAAAAAGCTCTCGGAGCTTATCGATACGGAAGAGAAGTTTATAGGCAAACACGGAATCGAAAACGTCAGCGAAGCTTATCTTGGTTTGATAAGTGCGGGCGTAGAAGAAGACTCCATTGATACAATAAGCGAGACGGAAATATTTTCTAAATTTGCACCTATTTTTAGCGACAAATCGGATAGGAACGTTGACCTTTTGGTTATCGATGAAATACATAATTGCGTTCCGAAGGCTCAGAACGCCGATGAAAGCGACCTGATTCAAAGAAAGAACGTTATATTCGAGTTTGTAAAAGCGATAGCAAAAAAATACTGTATTCTTATAAGCGCAACGCCTTTAAGAACGGGACTTGAAGATATTTTCAATATTATGTATATTGCAGACCCTTTGCGTTATGGAGAAACGGAAGAAAAGGCGAGAGAATACTTTTACGAAACGGTGTGCAATCTTCCGTCAAATGGCCGTACGCTTGCGGATATGGCTTTGGATAAAGAATCGAGAAAATGTCTTACGGGTATGATAAACTCTATTTTTACACGCAAACGCATAAGCGCCGTCAACAACGATTTACGCGGAGACGAAGTCGGAAACGTCAAAGAATTTTTAGAAAATCTTAATGATGAAAAGAAATCGTTTAGAGAAAATTGTCTTATACCGAGCGCAAAATTTTTCGGAAAACTGATTTTTGGAACAAATGAAACTATCAATCCGGATAAAATCAATAATGTTGTCAGGAATATTGAAAATCGCGGAAAAGAAGGGTTGCATGGAGAATCTGATAATATATTACCCTACACGATTTTTTATCGAGCCATGCAAATCTTTTCCGAACGAATAATAGACGACGCTATTATCGGTAAGAAGAAAGACGGCGTCGGCATCGGTACGTGCCAGCGATATATGGATTATTCACGGCATGAAAAGGAAGGAATCAAAATAAAATTCCCCGTCGCCAACGATGAGCAAGCGGTAAAAGAGCTTGTCAATATGCTAGACGAAGACACGCCTTCCACGTCCGTGGCTTATACTGCCTTAAAGCGTGACAATGTCGTAATTTACATCAAAAAGACGGATATGCGCGATAAAGTTCGCGACGGTCTGGATAGTAAAGATAAAGACAGGGTTTTGTTTGCGACTAAAACTATGCAGGCCGGTACCAATTTGCAAAATTACGGTGCGCTTATACTTGCTCAAATGGACACTGCGCGAGGGGAATTGCTTCAACCCGTTGATTTGGAACAATGGATAGGCAGGATATACAGGACGGGTCAGATAAGACAAAAATGTTACGTGTTCATCGTTCTGAAAGCCGATCGTTACGATGAAAATTTGCTTGAAAAGTATTACGATATTCTTGCCGACGAACAAGGACTCGATCTTTTCGGAAAGGGTGACGTAGAAGTCAGCTTCCTGCAACCGATTATAATTTCTTTCTTCCACGAAAAAATATATAAAAAGGCAAGATGCACGAAAGGAAAATTCGAGATAAAACTTCTAACGTCGGCGGTGTCCGAAGATAGGTATACCGTTGAGTTTTCGGATAAAGTGCGAATAGCCGACAACCCGACGTTTACCGACGTTTTAATCCCGTTTTTGGAGAACGAAACGAATAATATTAAGACGATTTCTATCACTAAAAACGATAAGGTATACGATTCTTTGAATTTTGTAAGAGATGTCATAAGGTTTTTCTGTGCACTTGACGAATTCAAATCTACCGGAAATAAATAAAAAAATTTTGGACCATGAGTAAAGATTATAACAAAAACGAAATAAAAAAACCGCAAGATAATGCCGTAGCCAAAGGCTACTTGCAGCGTTTTTTTGACGCTATCGATATTTTCAATAAAAGTGTTGAAAAAGATGGCAAGGATAAGCTTATCAGCTCAGATTATTCTTTCGAAGCAGTCAGATCGTCCGAATACGTTGACGATCTTATCCGTAAAGTATTTCAACGATTCAGCAGCGTTATAGTTAGTTACGTGCCCGATTTGACGAGCTTGAGCAAAACGTTTTATTATTCGTTTCCATGCGCAGACGGCAGTCTCAATAAAAGCGAAGAGAATAAGTTTGAAAAGAATTTCACTACGACGGCAGAGTATTATTTGCATACGATGGTAAGGTATCGCGATACGTTCGATACGGACGGTGTAGCTGATTTCAGACAGATTTCAGAACAGGTCAAAATAAAAGTCGATTCTTCTGACGGCAAAGACAGTTACGTTTATGAATACTGTGAAAAAGGAGAGTTCGACAACATATTTCGTAATCTGAAAAAAGACCCTGATAAGAATGTAGAAGTAAGCGAAGAAGTTTTTAACAAAACGAATGAAAAACTAAAAAAAATAATAGAAGAGATCAATTCGGAAAAAGGCAAACGGAAGATATTCGAAGTTATTTTGGACAATCGTAACAGCGCTCTTTTTAAGTACGTATCAGGGAGACGTGAAGCGCTTTTCGGAGCTCGTAAAAAATACGGAAATAATTTACCTATCGGAGACAACGCTTATATCAACTGTTTTCACCGTACTATCTTCGTAAAGCACAATACGGAAGTCAGATTTAATCTGGAGTTCAAAAAAGACGGCGTAACGGTATCTAAAAGTATATCCATCGTTCCGGAATACTACAATAAAAAAGAATTGTTTGATTGGAAAAAACAGTTTATATCGGGAGAAAACGGGTCTATACAATTCCTTTCCGACAGTGTATACGAAGTAACGCGCACCGAATCAGATAAGGGATTATATGAGATCAGGAGAAAAAGCGATCCGAACGATAAGAAAAGAGCCGTAAAAATAGAAGATGACGTTGAGTTTGCCGTCGTAAAGCTCGTCGACGGGGGATGTGAACTTGCCGCTTTTACGACAAATCCGAAAAAGCTAAGCGCGCTTGTTGCGGCAGGTATTCCGTTAGCAATCAAGGTCGTGGATAAAGATGGTCGAACCGAATTTAAAAGGAACGAATATGGAGACAGCGTTCTTGATAATGCAATGCAGAAATCGAGAAAAGACTATCTTCCCGATTTTTACCGTGTCGAAGACGAACACGGAAATCTCATTGTTGCGGCGTGGCTTTCAAACTGGTTAGCTTTTTTTGCGTTTACAAAAAGACGAATACCGTGTTGCATAAAAAAAGATGAAAAGAGATTTTATCGTACATGGTTTTCGGATTTGGAAGGTCATGAGCTTTCCGATATTCCATTTGACGAACTTTTTGTTATAACGCATGGCGACGCTGCTGATAGTTTAGCTCTTGATTACGATGTGGTCTTAAAAAAAGATGGGAACAAACCCAAATTGGTAAATTCAAAGATACCATTGACTATGCGTATCAAAGAAAAGGGCGTGTATAACGTTGTTAACGACTATAACGCAACGTATAACGGTCTTTACGATACGTTGAAATGGCTTTCCGACAAAAACGGTGTAAGTTTCGAGCTTGTTGAAGCATGGAAAGCACCCGCAAAAAAAGACGAATCTTTTAAACGAGAAATTGCGTTTTACATACAGAAGGGAGATGGGTATATTAAAGACGCAAAGCGCAAAGATCGTCTTGCCGTAAAAGCAGACGGCTTATCCGATTCTGACGAGATAAAACAAATTGTTGACAAAAACGGAATAAATAAAGACAGCCTTTTTATTGCTGCAGACATTGCCGTTGATGATTGTGATAATAAGAGATATCTTAAATGCGATTGCGTAAAGTGCGACGAGGACGGAAAGCTGCACTGGAAAGGAAACGTCAGTTTCGGACATAACGTTATAACGGAAGACGATAAAGGCGTTTTAGGATATAAGAAGGGTACTTGTCTGAAAAAATCAATAAATGATAAATGTTTTTGGACGTGTCCGAAATGCGGAATCACTTATTTCGGAAACAGCCGATCACTTGAAACTATAAAAGAAAGAAATGATTGCTTTATATGCCGTGATTATGCTTCGCAGGTAGATAGAAGCATTTCCGACAGTTTCGTTGTTACGGGCAAGCAGATGCAAGATATCATTTTTAAATGCAAAAAGTATTTTATTCGAGAAACGAAAAAAGCTTTCGCAAAGAGCCGTAAAACGGGCAATTGGAATTATTGGTCGATAAAGCTTTCGAAAGATTCGGTTTCCGGTTTACTTATGACGATCAACGACCCAGAAAAGCACACTTACTCATTTTGGGTAAAAGTGAAAGATATCTTTGAAAATAAAAAAAATACAAACATCATAAACAGCTCAAAGTTATTACACTCCAGACTTTATTTCTGCCGATGGTCTTAACTGCTGTCGGAATTGCCGATATCTAACGAGATTTGCTTTATAAACGGAGAATGACGAATGAAAAAAAATGATAATGAAATGCCGAACAAGTCGGTAGTAGAAAAAACCGATAAAAAAGTCGATATCACGGTCGTCGATGAACTGAGCGAAGAGACGAAAAGCAAGTTGGAACGCGAATCGAGATCATTGTATATATCGGCGCAGGACAAGAGCTCGAAAAATATAAGGCAAATACGAATTCTTAACAGGTTTTTTCGTATAACTCTATTCATTATCGCTTTGTTCAACTTTGCATATTACTTTTACAGGTTGTTTATCGGTGGGTTACCCGACTCTTTTCTTGTGCCGTGTACTATACTGTTTGCTACGCATTGCGTTCTGGCACCAATCATACTTGCGTTTAATAAAAACGCTCGTCCTAAGAGAACGTGGAGCTTGATTTTTTGTATTTTTTTGACATTTTTATTGATTGCTCCTTCGTTTTTGTGCGGATTATATCTTTTTTCGAAGCTAAATGACGCAATGTTTTTATTGCAGTCCGTCGGAAACGCGCTGACAGGATTGATTCTGCTATTCTTTCTTTTACCGCCGACTTATAAAAATGTTTCCGACCGTAAACCTGTTTGGGCAAGCTTACTGTTCGTTTTATGCCTACTTGTTCTTATTAGTTCAATACTGTTGCTCGCTTTGGAAATTTGCGTGTACACTCTTCCCATGCCGTTGTACGACGATTCATGGTTCCTTGTATATCTTTGGAAAGCGATATTATCGCAAACAAACAGCACCGTCTCCGTTATCGGCTTTATTTTATGGGCAGTGCTTCTCATATCGTCGTGTGTGGGGATAATTATTTTATCAAACGTTAAGACGAAGGAAGTCAAAAACGATAAACTGATGTTTGACACTACGGGGAAAAAAGTTGTTATTTCAATTATAGCTATAGTATTTTTTACTTTAACAACGGCTTCATTGATCTTTACGCCCGGATTCGACGCGGAAAAGCTATCCATAAGCAGAAACGTTTGTTACGTTTACGACGCACAGAGCGATAGTTACGTTTTTGCGGATATTTATCATAATTTATTGGATAAGTTCGAAAAGGTAAACGATGTGTATACGGGGGTTTTCGGGAATACAAATATTGCGGCATCCGAATACGAAGTGCCGTCTAAGTTTGACGGCAAGAACGTTACGGCCGTTAAAGACGGAGCGTTCAGTGGGCTGGCAAACGTGGAAAAGGTGATTTTACCCGACACGATGACGATACTTAATCTCAACGCCTTTAACGAATCGAAAGTAAAAGAAATAGACTTTAAAGGCGATCTCACAGAGCTTAAAGGAACGTACACGGGGGATGCGCTTGTCAAATTGAATGTGATCGGGGACTGCGGAACGCTGACCGTGGAAAACATGCCTTCAGACCTTGAAATCGTTACCGACAGGACGGTTATCGACGATGTCAGGCGCAAGAATTCTGCCATTATGGGGCATTTTATTCCTTTTACCACGGAAGATGAAATATATTTGAATTTTGATTTTCAAGCACCGAGCGGAGTCGATGACGTCTATATAGATACGTATATAGTTTCCAAGGACGTTGCCGCCAACGGTGTCGATTTAGGCTCGCTGATCTCAGAAAAATACGAAATAACCACTTCAGACGCTGAAAGTTGCATTGAATTTTTAGATCAAGAACAGAGACCTTATAGGATATTCAGCTTTATTTGCAACGGCTCTGATACATCTTACGGCGTTAACGAAGTTGTAAGTATAGAAGATAACACTACTTTTTCATGCGACTGGGTAAAAGGCATATACGTCTATCGTTGCGTGACTGATTTCGGTATTAACGACGTCGAATATATCGCGACGATTTTTCCCGGGCACGATAAGTATTTTATACCCGATTACGAATATTCTGAAGGAAAGTATTATATTGACAAATGGTACGGTGATGTCGATTGCGATGAGAACTCGCGGATTGATTCCGAATTGATTTATGAGAACGACCAAAGTATCTCTAAGTCGTTTATTCAGCCGTTGAGCGACGAATCGGATATTACCGTTTACGGTCACTTTCAACTGGCTACGCCGACCGTAACTTACGATGAGATTTTGGATTACGAATATGACCTACAAGAACATTTTGTTAATTTCACAATCAACGGCAATCTTTTTGACGATATCGTTTACTCATACAGCTTATCGTTCTCGTCGGACGACGGAGATAACGATATTATAGAAAAGACGAACATTGGAACAAAAAACGATTGTCTTGGCTTTACCGTTTCAACACCCGTTAAACACGTTTCTCAATCCGGTGTTTACACGCTTACCGTAAGCGTAGAGGATGTTGGAGAGTTTTCTTATCTTACAGATGTTGCATTATCTTCCGTAGTAACGGTATCAGCAAAGTCACTTAAAGTTACGGCAGACGATAAATCGGTCGTATACGGTGATGGAACACCCGAATTTACGGCTGTTTTCGACGGACTGTACGGTGACGATTCGTTTGAAGCAACGTATAATTGTAATTACGAGCAAGGAAGTCACGTAGGGGAATACACGATAACGGTAACGGAGCTTAACGCAAACGGGCAGTCGCAGAAGTCTGACTACGACGTAACGTATGAAACGGGAATGCTCAC
>CACXHH010000318.1 GCA_902767455.1 uncultured Eubacteriales bacterium | reverse complement strand
CACCTTTTGCATAAATCCAACGCCGACATCCATTTTTTCAAGAAAGTCAGACCGGAAGAGGCGATTTGATCGGCGTTCTTTGGCGTAGAATCGAAGCTCATATTTGTCGAACTTGTCACCCGAAACATCAATTTTCAGCTTCGCGCAATATCGACCGCCAAGTTGCCAGTAGTCCCACATAAATACCGGACTCGGAGTGTTTTGGTCTTCCTCTCTCTTCTCGTAGTATTTTTCATCATTGAAGGGTTCCATTACCTTTTCGATCACTTCATTGGTCGGAAACTCTTTTGTGAGAACAAGGACGCAGTAGTGCATTTGTCATCCTCCTGTATTTGATTTCTTGCGAGAATTATTTCTTTTTACCGCGAGTCTTTCCTTTTGCTCTCGGCGCGGTGGCCTGCTTCGCAAGCTCACGCCAGTTTTGAGCGAACATCGACGGCATCTTTCTCCCATTCCGACCGATGCGCTCTTTGTTGTAGCCTGTGACCTTCTCTTGGCCGAGCTTGGCTTTCGCCATCGAGCGGGCGAGCTTGCGCGGGGTCGCGCTGATTACAGCCATGTTTTTCTCGCCTCCGTTTTAAAGCATGACCTTGACGTCGCCGTTTTCGATTTCCTCTGCGAGCGCTTTTTTCAGGTATTCCGCCACGGTCTTTCTGGCTTCGAGCTTCCACATGCCGCCGTCGGCCTCCGTGAAGGTAATCCCGCGCTCATCAATTCGGATCAGGAACAGGCCCTCGGGCTGGGTCACTTCCTGGAAGGTGCGATACGGGCGGAGCCGGACCAGCGGCTTGATCGTCTGGTTCTGCTGCAGGGAGACGCCCTTCTGCGTGACCACCGTGGTCGCGACGCCGATGTCGTTGTATGTGACCTTCGCGCCGGTCGTGATGTTGCTCAGGAGCTGCAGGCAGTAGTCGCGGTCGCTGCCCTCCTGGAATCTTGTCTGCAGCGCGACCGCCGCCTGGTCAAACGGAAGCTTGACGCTCGGTTCCCATCCGGGGACGTCTGTCGCCTTGGCGTTGTAAAAAACAAACCGCTCATTCAGCGGTCCGTCGTCCGTTGGCGAGAACACCTTGACGCTTGTCGCGGTCGGGACTGAAATCAGGACCGGTGTCAGTTGCTGGATCGCCTCGGTTTTGACCATGGTGACAACCGCATCGAGGCTGGTGAGGTCGATGGCCTTCGGGAGTTCGTGGCCAGGGATGATTTCGTTGTATGTTCCATCGCGGAGAATGGTATAGACGTGCCCGTCAAACTGCGCCGTAGTCGGCATTGCCATGGTTTCGATCTTTCCGATTGCGTCTTTAAGGATGCTCGGGCCGCAGATTGTCATATCGCTCGTTGACATGTTTTTTCACTCCTTCTTTTTAAGTGTTGCTTACCAGCCGAAGCTGGGCGGGCGCTTCCTGTTCATCCCCATCAAAGTTGACCTGTCCGGGGATCTGCGGGGTCATTTCGAGGACCGTGTCGTTTGCTGCGATGTAGAGCATCGTCGCCACCGGGTAGGTCGGCGCGAGGCTCGACTTCACCGCGCAGGAAACGGCCACCGTCGTGCGGTCTGCATCCGGCTTAAGTTCCAGCGTGATCTGGATTTTCCGCTTGGCTACCGGGTCCGTGTTCGGGTCGAGAATGTTCTCGATCAGCCGGTTCATCTCGTAGTCGGTTCTCTCCTGAAACGCGCCGTTGCACATCGCCAGGATGCTTTTCTTGGCTCTTTCGTCCATCCGTTTTTCCTCCTTTCCTTACTCTTTCGTTCCTTCCCGCATAAAGCGGATAAAGGCCCTTTTTGGCACCTTCACCCGGCTCTTCATGACGATCACGGGAAAGCCGAGCATGTGCGGGGCTTCGACGGCCTGCTGGTGCAAATTGTCCGCTTTCGCGCCAAGAATCGGCGCGATCTGCTTGCAGGTCAGGACCTCGCCGGGGATTGCTTCGAGTTCTTCAAGCGTCATCGTTTCGCGCCTCCCCTGCTTCGTCCGGGGCGGCCTCGAGATCCACAATCTTCTTGATCGGAATGTCGAAAATCGCAGAAAGCTTAGACGCCAGCGTGATTTCCATCTTCTTCTGCCGCTGGCCGCCCTCAATGAAGGCATAGTAGCTTTCGGAAATTCCGATCTTTTTTGCGACCTCTGCCTGCGTCATGCCGCTCTTGGTCCTGGCCTCGAAAAGCCAGCTTCTCAT
>CACXHH010000317.1 GCA_902767455.1 uncultured Eubacteriales bacterium | reverse complement strand
TGATAATATCGTCTTGCGGAGTGGCATTCGCTTGTGTGTTGTGAGAGTCGGCAAACTGTTCAACACCTTGCGGATGCTTCTTCTTTACTGTTCCCAATTGACATCCACCTTTCGCTGAATCGAGAGGACGGAGTTAGGGGTCTTAAGTCCTAGTGCCTTGAGCATGAATTTGAACACGTCATCTTCGGCATCCATCCACGTCACGCTCAACACCTCTCCGCTGACCACGGCTGATTCGGTCACGATTGAAACCTCGTCACGCTCTTTGATGCCGATCCCTAGCGGTGCGATGGCGATGGTCTTTGTGTTGTCTTCCAACAGGACAAGCACCACATCCACGAATCCGTTGATTGCCGGGATTCCCTCTAATAGATTTGTTTTCTTTTTAGCCATTGTTTCTTCTATCCTTTCCTGTGATTTTGTATGGTACGCATATACCATTTAGTCGTGATTTGATTCGGTCACCCAACATTCCTAATCCTTTGTAGACATCGTCTATTGGGAAGTTAGATGTAACTATCAACGGCAGCTTTGCCGTGTAACGCATATCGATGATCTCGTTCATCACGCTCAAGCCGTTGTTTGACTCTCGCTCTGTGCCTATGTCATCGATGACCATGAGAGGATACGTCTTTATCTGTTGTTCAGCATCTTCATTCCGTCCATAATCCCGTGTAAAGTAACGAACTAACGCTGATGCCGTTCCTATGAGGACATAGTCTCCATGTTTCTTACGCACCTCATTGGCGATGCACGATGCGTAAAATGTCTTTCCTGTTCCTACATTTCCGTAAAGGTAGATACCTCGGTTGACTTTTTTTGCCTTATCCCAATGGTCGGCATACTGTACCATGTCGTGGTACTCTTTGCTTTCCTTATCGTCTGTGGATGCGAATGTGTACTGTGCGTAGGACTTATCAAGGTAACCAAGTTCAAGAATGTCTTTGGCTCTGTTGTAAATCCTTGATTCTTCAGCGAGTTTGTTCTCTTCCTCTATCTCTTTTCTCCTACAGGCACACGCCCTACGGACAACCATCTTCTGCCCGAACACCTCTATCTCTCTGAAGAGGGGTTCTCCACAGACCTCGCATGATTTAATTCCCATCTGTATCTCCTTTGAAGTAAACGAGCCAATTAGTGTTGCTTCTTTTCCCACTTTTGTGACCAAATAATGGGTCAACTCCAAAAAGTTTTATAATTTCACTAGTAGGAACTTCTGCTTCGTTCCACTTGAACACTAATGTTCCATTGGGTTTTAATACTCTCCAACACTCATCAAATCCCCTCTGCAATTCCTCTGCCCAATTTGTGGGTAATGTTCCGTACTTTTTTACCATCCATGCGTTCTCTGACTTGCCAATGAGGTGGGGTGGGTCAAACACCACAAGGTAATAAGACTCATCATCAAATGGCAACGCTTTGAAGTCGCAGACGGTGTCTGGAGTTATCGATATGTGTTGCCCGTTGCAAAGTAGAATGTCTTCTTCATATCTTTTGTCGCAAAACTCTACTAAAGGATTTTGCTTATCAAACCAAAAGTGTTTACCGCCACAACACACATCTATAATTTTCTTTAATCCCATTTATTCAGCCTTTCCTTTTCATCTCTGTCATTGGCATAGGTATTCGGATCGCTGATATCGATGATTGGTCTTCGTGTCACATTGGAGCGAGTCTCCGTTCTCTTGGTTTCCCAAGTAACGCAACATTGTTTCCAATTAAGGACAGGCTTACCGTCAGCCTTGTGCCAATTAGCCGTGTCGTAATAGTCGAAGAAATCTTTTGGGGAGAAATGGTAGCCTTTGGCTCGGACATATTCTGTGACCTCGTCCAGAGTCGGTGATTTCACTTTCTCTTTCTTTAGTATTTCTTTCTCTTTATTACTTATATTTATTTCTTTATAGTTATTACTTGGTATTGGTTTGCCCTCTACGGCAAATCGGTTATCTTTCTGTAGGCAAATCGATTCCCCTAAATCCGTAAGCGAATACCATGCCGTTTTATCGAATGGGTTCTTGTTGTAGTTGCCTTTAATCAGCAACCCTTGAGATATAAGCGAGTCCAAAGTGCTTCTTATCTGCTTCTCGGTTAAAAACGGATAGAGTTCCGACCACGCTGATACAGAGTTGAATGTCCAATACCTACCATCGTAGAAAGCAATCTCGTTAGCCTTGTTGCGAGTTATCCAATAGCAAATGCTTTGGAAAAGGATCGCTTCACGGAGTCCGTATTTGGTCGCTACATCGGAGTCAAATACTAAAACCATGTCTTTACCTCACATTAGATACTGTGGATTCACTATCTCCCAAGTTTCGCACTCTAGGATTTCAGCCAACTGTGAGAGCGTTTCCGGTGTAGGCAACACTTTGCCGTTCTCTATGCGAGAGAGAGTCGGTGAGTCAAACTTGGGGTCTTTCTCTTTCATGAGCCTTACTAAAGCCATGCCTGTGAGTCCTCTGTTCTGCCTTATCTCCCTCAAGTTGTTGTAAGACCCTTGCCTTACATTGCCTAACGCCATCCTCGCTCTGCGTGTGGCTTTCAGCATGGAGAACGACCGCTTTTCCAAGTCGATGAGCGAACGGTCTATCTCTTCCACAGAGGTAGCAGCTTTGTATCCTCTCACGTTATCGTGGACAATGTAGTAGGGTGCTTTGCCATCGCACCACGCCCGGTTGTTGTTTTGCACTTCCTTGCGGAACGCCCTCAAGTCATCTGCGGTATCAATTCCTCTGCCTTTGAGTTCCGCACGAATCTCCCTCTTGGTTCTCCACCGACTCAAGTCGATGTTTTCGATGTACATTTGGTCTCCTTTCTTTGCAAATCTTTTGGCTTCGGCTAGTAGTGGGAGTCGGAGAATTTTTATTGTCCAAACCTCAAACTCCCTTGCCGGAAATTCAATCGTTCTTTGCCCTGTTTTTACGCATCTCCGCAAGGCGAGAAGCCATCGCTTGTCTCTGCTCCTCTGTGTACTCTCTCTTGGTGCGGAATGGATTCTTACCGAAGCGAAATGGATATAGGTCGCAATCTTCAATGGAGCATTGCTTCACCTCTTCTTGTTGCCCCATGCAACAGTCCAAACATTTCTTGCGGATAGCCTTAACAGGGTTCGTTTCGTACTCCATCGGTCACTCCTTTAGAAAGGTAGATCGCCATCTAGTCCTGTGATCTCCTTGAACTGTTGCTCGGCATCCTTATTGATTGAGCCGATTCTCTTGCCTTTGGAGTCATAGACCTCTGCTTCTCCGTATATGTTGACGTTGGTGTACTGAACACCGTTGTTGCCTGTGGACTTGAACACATACACGCCTGTGATGCTCTTGGCGATGAATTCAAAGCCATCGTCTTTCTCGCAAGGATAAGAACCGGGGGTCACGAACGTGATGTTTGACCAGTTGCCGTCAGCATCTTTGTCGCTGAATCTCAACTTGGTTGAGGGAACGCCTTTGCGGTCGAAAGTCGTGCCTTTCTGAATCTTCTTCTTGTACTTTGCGTTTACTTCCAACATGGTTATCTGCTCCTTAAATCTTTAAGTACTTTGGAGATAATATCTTCGGCTTCTTTCTTGGAGATGCGCTTGAGTTCGATGGAGAATCCGTCATCCTCGTCTTCATCGTTCTCTTCCTCTTCCTCGGTTTCCTCTTCTTCCATCTTCTTGGAGAGTCTCTCCACGGTGTCTGCTTTCAGCATCTCGAAGTCGAGTTCTTTCTGCGCTAGGACGAGAAGTGATCCCTCGTCTATGTCATGTTCTTCTGCGAGATTCAGCAATCCCTCTGCGAGGATGGGCATATGCTCTGCCATGAATTCGTCCACGGCATCTTCCTGTTCTGATGTGAGGTCGAGCATTCCGTAGAGTTCATCGAGGTCATCAGCGCACTTGTGTACGCACACATCGTGGAGTTTGGTGAGGACGTCTTTCATTTCTTTCTCGATAGTCATGTTCAGTTTCCTTTCTGTAGTTCGGCTACTACATCGTCATATTGTTTCTGTGTGATATCTTTAGTGGACTCCAAGCCAAACTTATCTTTGAGCCAGGCTTTGAGTTCCACGTTTCCAAGACCGTATGTTTTGGCGATTGCGAACAATCTCTTGCCCTGTGCGGTTGTGATCTTGTCATCGGGGTTGGTGGTATCGTAGGTCATGTTCTCAACGCTTCTGTTGAAACCAGAGTCCTCGATGTCCATCGTGAATGCTGAAGACAAACCGCTCACCGCTATAGCTGCTGAAGTCAACGCCCTCTTTTGAGCCATTTTTAGGGTGGAGTTCGATGCATTGAACGCATCATTTCTTCCGTTGCGTTTTTCCTTTGTGTTTGCTGAACCATAAGCGGAAGAGAAAACGTATTCCTTGCCGTCTACCACCTTGCACAGGGAGCATTTCACCGTGTACATGAAGAAAGGTACATCTCCATCCCAATTCTCTATGGAAGAGACAAGTTCATAGTGCTGAAGCAATCCGTATCCCATCGCTATGGCTTCCGCACCGCTCTTGTACAAACTAGGTCTCTGCGTTCCGGGGATGATACCGAAATCGATATCCCTCTTGAGGATGGTTTGGGTCTTGCCAATGTTAAGTTTGTAGTTGCGACCCTTTGGGGTCAGCAACGCAGGTTCTGCTTCATAGATGATTAAGTTATCAGCCATTATTTATCTCCTTTCTTAAGGCTTTGAATGAAGTAATATGTTTTGACCAACTCTGGAGCCGCCGCCCACAGAGGGGTGTTCATGTTGTCATGCCACCATTTCAGACAATCGAACAGGCGGTACGTTCCGTCTTTTCTCAAGAACAGGGCAAATAGTTTGGGATTGCCGTACCCTAGACACATACTGTAGAGATATGTCTGAATGCACACCTTGACATATGTCAATCTGTTGGGCGATCCCACCGTCTTGATATCGAGGATGACATCCATGTCACCGATTTGACCGTGTCTATCAACTGTACCTGCGTATTCATCGCAATAGACGATGTCCTCGATGCCGTGCCATGATGGCTTGTAGTCTCTCGTGAAATCCATGTAGGCTCTCACATAGGGTTCTGTCTCGCCATCCACATCAGCCGGGAATCCCAAATCCAACGCTTCGGTCGCTTCATGGATTGCCGTACCTCTGCGTGACGCATACTCAAGGGTTGCCTTGTCGATGTTTCCAAACTCTTGATAGGAAAGGATGTCCAGGATTTGGGTCACGCTCGGTAATTGTTTATCGCCATCCCAATAGGTATGGTCTTCTTCATGTAACTGAATCATGTCCACCTACTTTCCATTCGACATTGATGTCGAAGAAGTCTCCGTATGTTGTCGTGGCTTGAGCTGCGAAGTGAACGAGTCTTCCCAATCTCCACCACACTCTCGCTGACTTATCCCTGTCCTGTCCGTCCGTCTTGTACAGTTCTTGACAGGCGAGGAAGTATTCATCCAACAGTTTGATAGCATCCTCTCTTGCGTTCTTGACCTCTTTGTTCTCGGTCAATGGTTCTGATCCCATAGCCATTCCGCATACTCCTCTACTCTCCATTTGAATATCCATGCTCTGATAAGGGCATCAAACTTACCCTCTTCAGCGAGTTCCTTAAACTCTTCCCGGCTTGGCATATCCTTTTCGTCAATGTCCGTTCTCATTAAGAATTCCTCTTCGATTTCCCACCAATAGTCTTTCTCATCGATGAATTCGTATGCGTTGTACCCTGTGTAATTCTCTTTGGCGTACTTATCATCATCGATATACAAGTCATCATCATGTGGGTCATACTGATTGCTATATGACGGACTGTAGGCTGATGCGCTTTTAGTCAGAATGTACATCTTCTAGTCTCCTTTTCCTGTTGGCGTATCTCTGCGCCGATTTTCCTTTCATCAAGAGTTCCCTAAACTTGGCGTACTTCTCGCATTCTGAATGGCAACCAACGTGCCTTTCGGTGCATTCCTTGCAAGGGCGATAGGTGGTATCCCAACCAAACAGTTCCCCTGCGCTTAATGCTTTCCCCCTGTACTTACTGTTGTCACTCATGCTTATCACCCCCACAGGAAACAGTTCAGTTCAAGAGTGGCGATGATCTCAAGAACGATGATTGCGAAACAAATCAATGTTGTCTTCATTTGGTTCTCCTTTTTGTCTTGCGGTTCTCGAGGAACACTCTCAAGTCGGCTTCATCGATTCGTATGTCACGTCCAAGATGGATGGCAGCGATCTCTCTGCGATTAATCCATTGGTAAACAGTTTCTTTTCTGACCGATAACAGTTCTGCGACTTCAGCGACCCTCAAGAACCGCATTGACTCTCCTTTCAAAATGTCGATTTTATGGATTTGCAAAGGCTTTTGTGGCACTTTGCCTTTACTTTAGAGTTAGTTTCGTGATATCATTGAATTGCCAAATCAATTGAATTTACTTATTTCTAACTCTATGAGTATAATACACCCATAGTGTTCTTAAAGTCAACCTTTTGGCGAGAAAAAAGTTGAAAGATGGGGTAATTTTCTCATGTTTTATGAAAAATTATCGTATTTATGCTCTAAAAAGGGTATGAGTGTCGCAAGATTAACCCAAGAGTTGAACTTGTCAAAGGCTACCGCTACCAAGTGGAAACACGGAAGTAAACCTTACTACAGTACGCTTCTCCGCATTGCCAACTACTTCAATGTGGACGTGGAATACCTCGTTGACGATGAATATCTCGACTTTGATGAATGGTTGGCTGACGTGAAGCACACTACAAGAGCCGAAGTTCTCCACGATGTGAAATGGCTTGAGGATGAGCGGAAATCTGATGCACAGGATGCTGATCCTATGCCCTATGAGGTGCTTTTGCCCCTGTTAAAGCAATTGACCCCGGAACAAGTCCAAAGGGTCAAAGATTTCGTAAGCGGTATGCTATCATGAAGCAACGAGGAAATGGCGAGGGTACTGTCCTCAAAGTTGGAGCGAGGAATTATAAAGCGATTGCCGTTGTTGGATGGAAAGATGAGAAACATCCCATCAAACGGACAAAACAGGGGTTTAGAACGGCTAAAGAAGCAAGGGAGTACATCTCTGCGCTGAAAGGCGAACGACCACAAGAACGCACGATTGCTGACTATTGGTCAACCATCGAGCAAGAGGTTGCTCACATGGATTCTGCTACACAACGGAAATACCGACTTGCTTATGACAGAGTGCAGAGCATCGCTTACCAACCTCTGCACACAATACGGATAGAACAACTGAACAACTTGGTTGCTGATCTGACTTCCAATTCTGCTCGGTCTGTGAAAAATCTGCTCTCTAAAGCATACCAATTAGGCATGGCTGAAACGGTCTGCTCTGTCAATCTTGCTCTGCTCATGACATTACCGAAAGAGTCTGCTCACATCGAGAAAATGCCCTTTGCAAAAGGCGAATTGGACATTTTGTGGTCTGCTTGGCATGAGAAAAAATCTGCTCTGTTAGGGGTGATTTTGCTCTCGATATACACTGGGGCAATGCCCATCGAGGTCTGTCGAATGAGAACGGAGAATGTCCAGGGCAGAATGATAGTCGATGTCGGTGCTAAAACAGAGAAAAGAAAAGAGTCACCCATTGTGATCCCAAATCTGCTCATGCCTATAGTCGAATGGCTATGCTCCAATTCTACTGACGGATATCTGCTCGGCATGACGGAGAAGCGATACCGAACGGCATTCAAGCGAGAGATGGCACGGCTAGGGTTGTCCACCGACCACACGCCATACGATTGCAGACATACCACCGCAACCCTGCTCCAGAATAGGCTAGAACCGAATGCTCTCACCGAAATCATGCGACACACCGATCTCAAGATGACTCAACATTATAAGCATCGCAAGACGGAAGAGTTGATTTGTCTGCTCGACCAGGCATTGGCATAATAAAAAAGACCGGGCATTATTGCTCGGTCTTAGTTATTGTAAAGCTGCTAGTCTATGTCTATGGGATCACTCAAGTCCGACCATCCAGACATTGAGTATTCGTCCTTGATTCCTTGAAACAGTACCCATGTAGCGTTAGGGTCTTGTGCTTTGACAAAATCGTTGAACACTATTTTCAATGCTTTGGCTTCCTCTATTGCTTCTGCTTCTGTGGTCGCTAACAAAGGTATCGTTCTCCCAAATTCGTCACCGTTCCATTCGGTGTTCAATGCTATCCACCATTTCTTGCTCTGCTTTTTGGATATATCTGCTCGGATCAGCGAGAGAAAGTATGCTCTTTTATTATCGATAGTGCTGAGATGCTCCAGGACATCACTGTCTATTGTGTTGTTTATCCTAAACATAACGCTTGTGGTGTTTGCTTTTCTCCATTTTTCAATCGCTCTTAACTGTGCATCGCTTGTCTTTGCCATTCTGTTCTGCTCCATTTCATTACTCCTTATCATCATAATAATTCTGCTCGATTCGGTCAAGGTCGTATTTATGGCATTCCTCATCTGTAAGTGGTCTGCTATAAGTTAGAATGCTCCAATACTTTTTGCCTTGCACAAGGTCACGATTTGGCTTTGGATATCGTATGTTCATAAGTCCTATCTTTGGCTGACATCCAGGGGCAGCTTCTCTTAACCTCATGCCGTACCAATATTTCATGCTCATTTGCTCACCTCACTAATTGCTTGTTTAAATAATTTGTTTTCGATCCGTCTGTACTTCCGGGATGTCCCCATGTAATCCTCATAGACATCCGGGTCATCCTCGGTGTCCTCTGCCCAATCTATGTACTCCAGGGCTTGATTGTTTAGAGCTGCCGTCATGTAGTTGAACTCATCAACCGTCACCTCAAGGATCACTTTCTGCTTTCTCACGGTCTTGAAATAGTCTGCTGATTTTAAAATCTGCTCCCACTTAATTTTATAGTTACTCATGCTTCTATCTCCTTTTTGCTTTGCTCATACTCTTCTGTGCGTACATACTCGACTATTCTTGCTAACTGGTCGAGGATGAAGAGTCTCAGATCAATGTCAAAACCTTGCTCGTTTATTGGCTCATCGATAAACTTCTTCACATAGTCTGCGTTTGCTTCAGCGTTTTCTCTGCACCTCTCTATGCTCTCCCAATATCCATTGCTTCTGCTCATGTCGGCAACTCCGATTGATAGGCAATCCAGGGTGTATGCTACATCTCTTAAATGCTCTGCGTGTGTCATGTTTTCTGCTCCTCTCATGCTGATATCTGTTCAAGGGTTGGCACTTCACTATAGAAGTAGAAATGCTCTTGATAAGCTGCTACTGTGCGGATGGCATCTGCGTAGATGGGAAACTTGCCGTCCAGAGTCTTGTGGTATTTTGTCCCGGTTGGCGTGTATTCGTGCCAACATCTGTACAGATAGAATTCTGTATCCCACGGATTCCTGCTCTTGTCTATGATCTTGAATTCATATCCTCTAATACGGATACTTGCTAGTTGTCTGTTGCTCATCGCTCTTGCTCCTTTATCTCTATATGTGATAGTAATAATGAACACAATATTTGTACTCACTGTCTGGCTCTCTCATGCTAAACCATCTATTGTAATGGGGTTTATCATATTTGCTCTTCATGTATGACGTGTAATTCTGCTCTGCTTCAGCACATCTTTTCTTTGCATCCGCTTCAGTTTTTACAAGGTCATAAGTTGCGTATACTCTTTGTCTGCTCATTGTTCTGCTCCTCTCTAAAACTCTGTGTATGATCTGCCGTGATTAATACGGCTATTTGGTAGTGGATACGGCTCACATGGTTCTGCTCCGGTCATGGTGTAGCACCATTTCCCTGGTCCGTGACAATCAAACTTGCTCCCTGGTGGTACAAGGTGTTTGCTGAATAGCTGCTGAAAGTCTGCTCTGCTGATAAACTCTGCTCCGCTGATGGTCGCATAGCCTACTATCATAGGCTTACTGTGTCTGCTCGTTCTCACGATTGCTACTCGCTGACCAATAATCTGCTTGAAGACGTTTCTGCTCCGGGTTTCAAGCGTTTTATATGCTTCTGCTATCATCCTTGCGTAGGGGATGCACCCCGGCTCATTTACATAAATTGCGTACATTCTGCTCACCTCTTTTTATACTTCATCATATGGGAAAAATGCTCCATATGTTGCATCCCATATCGTAAGGTCGTGTATCTGCTCCAAGATGTCGGGGATGTCCATACTACAGATGGACATATCACCTTTCATGCTAGTTTCTGCTACTTGCAAAATGTAATCTTGCCAACTGTCAGGGAGCTGCACGAACCATTGTGCTTTGCTTCCATCAGGCAATCTGTAGCCATTAATAACAGAAAACGCTTTCTGCTTTGTGTTCATTCTGCTCATGTCTGCTCACCTCACTAATTAAACTCAAATACTGTTCTGCAACAGTTTGCCAGTATGTCATCTGCTATATGTCCGGTCATTACTTCTATAAATTCCTCACCGCTCAAGTTTTCTGCTCCATAGTCCTCAGCAAGGCTATACACATAATCACTATTACCAAAGTTTAGAATGTGCCTGCTCACTCTTGCTAACCATTCCGGAGTGATCTCAACGATATTTTCTGCTCCATCCATAAAACCTATAAAGTAAGGGTCAACGTTATATTGCTTTACATATGATCTCAAATGTGTTTTGTCTAGTAACACTTTATATTCTGGTCTGCTCATTGTTTATCCTTTCTGCCCGGTGTAGTCTAGTTAGCACAACTTGTTTTGTTTCCTGGTCCTTTTATATTTCTATTTCCTCGTAAATTGCTTGAATGAGATCATCAAGTGTTTTGCACTTGTAAACTGTAAATATCTTGTTTAGCTGCCTTGTAGTTAGATATCTATTCATTGCGTAGCATTCCGGCTTGTATTCAACTTGTAAGAATCTCATAGTGTTTGAAATTGGTAAATAGTCCTGATCGTTGAAATAACTGTCACCAATTGCTAAACCGTAGTTGAAAACGCTTGTAGTATGGTATGAAATGTTATAAATGCTTGAGTTTTTGGGCTTGTTATCGTTTAAATATTTTGAGATCGTCCTTGTAGCTGCTACTTGTACGCTTTTTTTCATTTTCTTTTTTTCCTTTACTTTTTTTATTGTTCCCGGTTGTTCAAGCGATACCGGAAAACGCTTGTTGTTTGATTATTTAAGCAATTCTTTTACTTCAGTAACGCCGCCGGGCTTGTAGCAATTCAAACAGTTTATACAATGCAATTTTCCACAATTGATTGTTTCTGTTGTTTGTTTGTCGTAAACCGTGAACGTTTTGTCTATAAATGGAAATACTTTTTTCAGAATTGCAATATCGGCGGGCTTGTTTATGCATGGGCTACTAAAAACAATTTGCACGTTTTGCGGCTTTTCAATGTTCATCTGTTGTAATGCTTGTTTAATGTACTGCGGGTTTTTTGTCCACCAGGCGAACATTGTTTCCGGGTTTTTTAGAATGAAATTCAAATAGTTAATTGCTTGTATTACGTTCTGTAGATCACCGAAACTTTCAATTCTAAAATATCTGTCAATAATTGTTGGTATTAAATCATAATCAATAATTTCTGTTGTTAATATTGCAGTATTTCTTTCAAGTTTTTCCCTAAGCGATTTTCTCAAATTGTTATAATTGACTGAGTAGCAATGATGACATACCAAACCGGGAATAGACGATCTTTCGATGCATAACCGATTTAATAATGGGCTTGTTGACATTGAGCGTAAGCCCTCAAGTTTATCTCCGTCATTATGTCTTGTAAACATTGCAATATATTTTTCTGTTGAAAATTTGGATAGTAGATCAGAAGCAAGATTACTTAATATGTCTTTAACTTCATTGATGATCTGATCTTTCTTTTCTAAAAATTTAAGATAGTTTCTATCAGCCTTTTTCATTGAATAACTTGTTAACATTTTCTTTAATCCTCACTTATCAATAATATTAAGATATCCTTACATTAAATATTATACTCTTATGATATCCTAATAGTATATTGACAAAATCACCAAACTTTTATATATAACGATATCCTTATATTGTATAAAATGACGAGATCGAAAAACAATAATAATTTATTGTATAATGATATCTATATATCGTATTACGATAAATCTCATTAGAACCTCAAAAAGGCACATTTAAGGATATCTTTATATCATAGTATAGTTACACTTTTTTATAATTTAGTACCTTTTGTATATTTTTAAGATAGAAAATTCTTATATTATATACAGATTGTAATACACTCCAGGCTCACAACATGATCTAATATTACAGATGGACCGAGCGGAAATATAACTAGTTAAATAATATTTGATAAAATATAATTGTACTCAATCTAATAATTTATACTTGTTTTGTATATATCCAAATAAAGCAGCTATATTGATTGATTAGAACATGAAACAGAAACAGACAAAACAGAAACAAATATAATATATAGTTAGATATATAAAACATAATATTGTATAGTAGTTGACATATTAACCCTGGCAGCCTGGCATGATCTGAAAAACAATTGATATCAATTTAATTGAATTCAATTAAAATAGTTGGCATGGTCCAGGATATCCCGGTTAGATATATTATTATGTGATCTCATTCTGTCGTTGTCGTTGCCTTTGTTTCCCTATTCAGCCTTTAAAGATAAAAGCCTTGTATATATCGTTGTTGTTGGCATTCTGTCGCTCTGTCGCTTGTATCTGTCTGTCATTTATTCCGTAATGATATAAAGCGATAACGATATAAAAGGCGTCTTTATTTAATTTATTATTGTTATCGATTGAATTTACGCCTTATTAAATTTCAGCCCCACCTATATTGTCTATAGTTTTAGTCATATCGCATTTTTATAGTATGTGGGCATGATTAGAACGACCACCACATTTATTACAAGCACCT
>CACXHH010000316.1 GCA_902767455.1 uncultured Eubacteriales bacterium | reverse complement strand
TTAATTACAGGTTTATAGTAATCTTTTAAATAGTATTGATGGCGCCGCAAATCTATCAATATATGCTTCAACTAATATAGGCGATAGGAATTATCAAATATTTCATCCTACTCATTGGGTACTACGCGTCCCTCTATTGCCGCAATCCAATGTTCCAGGTGATCTATGCGCTCCCATAGCTCTTGCATACCTGGAATATCACTATCCCCTACTTCAATTAGCTCGCCGGTCTTCTTATTATATTTCGGGCGCGCAATAGTCCTCGTTTTCTTTATATATACCTCATGTTTTAGTTGGGGCGCTAAATCCTACTGGTCGGCCATCGGATTATCTAATATGGCCTCTAACGATAAGTTGGTATCTTCTTTCGTCTTAAACGAATTATAGCGGGTGTTGCCATTGGTGGCTTCGCCCCTTTGTATAGCGTTTTGCCCATTCTCATCTTTTCCATATAATATATAATTTGCCATCTATTCCAAATCTGTGGAGGTGGGGTCGCTTGGTAACTAATCTAATATATCATATATTGCGGCGACCCTATCATTATCACGTTCTATGGAGTAGTCTAAGCTGTATGCCTTTTTCAAAGCAGTCACCTCCGTTATGGATATTTTAACATATTTTGTTAGAAAAGTCAAGTACTGGTTTGTAATAATTGGTGGGTAGTTGGTGAAAGTCAATTTTAAAAAAGTTGGTTTTAAAAAAGTTGGTTTTAAAAAAATTGGTGGAAAATGTCCAGCGCCCCTTCGCTTAGGGTACTTTATTTAGGAAAAATCCCAAAACAACCGCCCCGCTGGGCTAAAATTTAATAAATATACAATAAAAAATTTTATTTTACATAAAAAAAGATAATAATTTATAAAAATAGCATTATATTATTTTACCCACCCCTATCCATTTCAGAAATAAAAAAAATGAATGGGCATGTAAATACTGGGGCGGAGATTGCTAATTTTTTCACAAGGCCCCTCCAGCAAAAAGAAAATAAAAACGTAATAAATAACTTAAGTTATTTAAATAAACAGTATTAGAAAAAAATTGGCGGCCCCTATTAGAATCATTATTATTTTTAATTAGTTGTATTTAAGGAGAGATAGGCAAGGCGACGAACCTTGTTAAAATTTTAACAATCTTCATTCTTATTCATTCTAATTATTATTATATTGTTATAAGAATAATGTTTTATAGTTTTATAATAACATTATATATCAACCTCCAGCAAAAGGGGAAAGGCGAGCATCTTTTTAATGAAATTTTAATGAAAGCCAACTATGCAACTTTTACCCTTCTCGTCTATCACCACAGGCGCGGCAAGGCGCGCGTTAAATAACTTAAGTTGTATAACACTCGTAGCAAATGTCTTTACAGTGCACGTTATATAACACATAGAATATAATATATATAGATGTTAGTTAAGACTAACATAGAACAGTGGTGCATTAAATAACTTAAGTTATATAGCACAGCCTTGTTAGGACTACCTAACAACGGAAAAACAGTGGAACGATAAATAACTTAAGTTATTGTTAGTCCAGTCTAACACAGCACAAGTGGCGCGTTAAATAACTTAAGATATATAACATGACTGGTTAGGTTAGTCTAACACGTAAGTACGACCGACATGCGATAAATAACTTAAGTTGTATAACAGTGTTAGTTAGTTGAGGCTAACAAGAAGCAATGCGTTAAATAACTTATGATATATATCATAGGTTGTATAGTATATGCTATATAGCAAAGAGATATATAATGAGAGGAATATATTATCATCATATAATAGAAGATTTCTCATGCAGCGAGAAATCTTCTCAGTGTATTCTCATTTGTTAGTTCGGCGTCATTCATTTTTATCTGTATCTGTTTGCCGTTCAGTTCAATGTCTCCGGCGTCTGTGAAGGGAGTTGAGTTTTTGTACCACTTTTCACCTGTGAGCAATTCCGTGATAATCTTCTCAAACCGATCACCTTTGTTATATTTATCATTCGTATCAAGAAGACTTTCAGACCCTAACAAAATCGCTTTTCCACTCTCTACGAACGCTCTCTTTATTTCTGCGCTTGCTCTTACTCTTACCTTCGCCGCGCCGCCTCTTTTAGAAGAGGCCCTATCGAACTTTAAGAGATTTTCGGGAAGGTGTCCATCGAAGCAGATGTAGTAAAGAAGGTGATTCATGATGAATCCGAAGATGTAACTATTCGCGGCAGAAAGTTTGTTGTAAGTGGTAATCATCTCAGTAAGTGTCATTGTTTTGTCCTCCGTTCTTTTGATGATGTAAGTATAACAGACGCGCGCCGGCTTGTCAATAGGTTTTTTGAAATTTTT
>CACXHH010000315.1 GCA_902767455.1 uncultured Eubacteriales bacterium | reverse complement strand
GTCAAAAACAACAACTATGATAGGGCTAACGCTCTCATCGAAAGGAAAGGTGTCTAATATGTGCATCGCAATCTACAAACCTATGGGTGTCGCAATGCCCGAACTCAAGACATTTGAGAATTGCTGGGAATCGAACTCTGATGGTGCAGGATATGCAGTCAGAAAAGATGGTCAGTGCCACATCCACAAGGGAATCATGCAGTTGGAGGACTTCGAGAAAATCTATGATACTAAGCTGAAGAAGATGAAAGATTATGACGTTCTTCTTCATTTCAGGATTCACACGCATGGAGGTGTTAATAAGGAAAACACCCATCCGTTCCCTATCACCACGAATGTCAAACAGTTGGGCAAGACGTCCACTGTATGCCCTCGTTGCATGATTCACAATGGGGTTCTGCCTATCACTCCGCGCAAGAACAGCATCTCTGATACCGCTGAAATGGCACTGAGGATTGCTGAATCGGGTCTTACATCTGATAAGGTTGAGGCTCTCATTGGTGAGTTTCTCGGCACGAACAAGATAGCTTTGATGAATGGCATCAAAGTCATTCTGATGGGCGATTGGATTTTGGACAATGGTGTCTACTATTCCAACAAGACATACAGCTACTCCGCTTATTCTGCATATAGCGGTAGTTACGACAAGGAATGGTGGAAACGTTACGGCTACAACAGCTATGACGAGTACAAACAGGCATGGGAAGATGATTATGCCGATTACTATGGTAGATGTGGCACGACTTCCTACGGCACATCAAAGAACAGCGGTTTCGGCATTGTTGAAGCTCGTAGTGGGTATTCTGAAGCGGAAGAACCATTCATCGATGAGTACACGGACGGTGATGAGGAGTTCCTGACTTACGTGATGGCGAACGAGCCTGAATGGGAATCCTATACTGAGGCTCAGAAAGCAGAAATCTACAACGCTTACTATGGGGCATACTACGACCTTGAAGCAAGCGGTCAGATGTTCTCGAAGATGATAACGGAATCTGATTTGGATAAGTTCTACAATTCCAATGAAGGAATCCTGTTCAAGCAGTTTGTCGATGCCCACTATCCGAATATGTGGAAACTTATGACCTACGCCGCAAAAGACAAGGCGTGGAATGAGTTTAAGGCAGGTTACAAACTCACCATCAACTCGACCGCCGCAAAGAAATAACATAACACGACGAGGGGTGGGTATGAAAGCCCACCCCTCATGGAGTTTTTCTTATGCTGAAACAATTTGACGAGCGTTATGCAGATACCAAATTAGGTAAACTGCAACGATGGAAGCCTTTGTCTGCATTTATATTCCCACAGTTGGAAATGACCATAGCTCTTCGTGGGAGTAAATTAAGCTCATCTTTAGGTATTGATTATGCGGCTATGGTTATCTATGATAATACTGGGAGAAAAACAGTCAAATTAGACTTCATCGTCCCACTTTTTATGCATCGGACTGAGTATGTGAATCTTGGTCATGTTATGTTCCCCTTGTGTCAACTTGCATACCCAACTGATTACTCTAACCTCATTCCACCACTTAGAAATGCCAGCCGCTATGATAAAGATATTATGTTTGACTGTATGTGCCGAAATGTGTTTGCACAAAGAGGCTGTACCGACATTATCAGGAAGAAGTTGAATGTCTTGGGACGTGTCATAGGCAACCCTACTGTGGATATTCTTTATGGGCATCAGTTCACAACATATGGGCTTTGTCCAGATAATGCTGAATCGGCAAACAGATTTATATTCAATGATGTAAGGCGTATTCTTTTTGTAAATGGTCATGCACTACATTTCATATATTGTTTTGAACATACTAGATACGTTGACCCATTCTACGTCAACCATCGTAACTTTTTATACTAAGGAGAACAACTATGAATGAAGAAAAACTCATTCAATCATTGAAGAGCCTACGTCGCGGACTAGGTGATGTAGGGAACTTGGTCGGCAAGATAGATGCAAATACTGTGCGCTATCTGCTTTCAATGTACATGGAGGGTATCGAAATCCTTGTCAAGAAGATAACCGAGGAGGGCATTGAACATGCTGACGAACCCTAACTACAAGGATAAGGCATATGATAACATTGTCAAGCATATAGCAACCTTCAAGATGCTTGTAGAGAACATGTGTACTTATACCTACTGCGGTGAGTGTCCATTAAACATTAAGGATAGCGAGGGGTGCATGTTTACTAAGTTTCAAAACTTTATTGATGCCATTCCTGACTTGAG
>CACXHH010000314.1 GCA_902767455.1 uncultured Eubacteriales bacterium | reverse complement strand
CTAACAGCTTATATGGCACTTCATCGCAGAGCATTTCAGGCTGTTCATACTTAATCTCATAAGTATCTTCTTCGTGTTTGTTAGGCAAATGTGCAACCCATACTAAAGCTGTAAAAAATATTGTCACGCAGACAAATGTGCCGATCCATAGAGAAAACTCTTCCCGTTCACTCATAGGCTTAATTCCTCTAAGCGTTCATCTATAGCCGGAATATGATTAATTGTCTGAGTTGCTTCAACATAAGTCTTTATCAATTCCCCTAAGATAACATTTGCTCTACTGATTCTCTCTAACAAATCTTCCGGCGTGTATGTCTTCTTCTCAGGCTTATCCTCTTTAACTTCTTCTGACAGGGGTTCATTCGTCCATATCATTATTGATTTATCCAGATGCGCATCTGTAACAATCATGTCGTTACTAAGCGTGTATGCAATTCCCATACCGCTTTCGTCTACATCAACTATTTCTACTTGAAATTTATCTCCGATTTCGTATTTAGCCATGATCCTAATCCTCCTTAACCACTAATATGTCCTCGATAGTGCATTTAAACAGCCTTGATAGATGTACTAATCTGTCAGAACTAGGCGTTAACTCCCCTCTACACCACTTGTATATATTTGTTGCACTTGACATTCCTAACGTAAGCTGCAACTGTGTAATTGCGATGTTATTTTTACGCATAAGGCGCTTAATGTTTTTTCCAGTTTCAACCTTATCAATCATCGGTAAATTTTCGTTTGCCATTTCATACCTCCTGAGATAAATAATAGTTTTCTAATTGTTTAAACTTAGATGTATCTTTAGGCGTTTCCTGTGGTTTATCATTCTTGTGTCTCTTTTCCCATGTTCTGACACAGGCTTTCCAATCTTTCATCGGATTATTACCAACCTTCCATCCCTTTGACGAATAAAAATCAACAAAAGTCTCAGGATCAATACCATTTTTACGTTCCTGACAATAGGCTCTTACTTCTTCAACAGTAGGAGGAGTAAACCGCTTGGCGGTTTTCTTCTCTCTATATATATTATCCTTACCTATACTATCCTTATCTATCCTATCCTGTGGCAGACAAGTGGCAACCTCTTGGCAACCAGACGGCAACCAAGTATAAGAACCATTGTCTTTAAGGTCTAATTTAGACAATTCTTCCTGAAAAGCTGTTGGTGTATAACGATCTTTCCTTAAGGCATTTGCCATTCTCCAATGTTTAATTACAATTACTCCATTATCGAATTGATATATATATCTCTTTTCAAGTAATGCTTGTAAATCCTGAACGCTTGCGTGTGCTTTAAACATTGACAGAGATACCTGATTACAAAATCCATCATCATCAGCACTCATGGACAAATGCAGATATAAAGCCTGGGCAGATGAAGATAATGACATGAAGTTGTCATCATCTGTAACTTTTTTAGTAAACATTCTTCTTTCAGCCATATTTGTTCCTCGCACTTATTATAGATTTCAACTTTTCGTGTTTTACCCTTACAATCTATCGACTTTGCTATTTAAATTCCGTCATAGCAAACGTGATTGTATCCCCAACACGCAGAATTGATTTTATGAACGTGCCTTGGCTAAGTTTTCACGAATAATCTGTCGCTGTTCTTCGGTCAACTCTCTTTTAACAACTTTTGACCTGAAGGACAGCATCTTTTTCTTAGCCTTGTATGTCTTCCCCACAACACGTCCGTTAGCAAGCTTATGTTCCTCGATCACCTCATACTCGCCACCTTCAACACACTTCTCTAACTTAGTGATAACTGTTGAATCTGTGGTGTATATCGTCATGTACTCACCACTTCTGTCAAACTGAACTACTGTTTCCTGTTCATCCACAGGAATCCCCTTAAGATATTCTCTCTCTTCTTCATGCTCTTTCATGTCAATCTATCCTTTCCACAACGATTCCGTTGTAAAATTCCTCTGCCACCTCTCTTGCTTTTTTCAAATCATCCCACGATCCGTAGTACCATAACGCATGAGTTGTTTCATCAAACCTTGCTACAATAAACTTACAAACTTCATCAGGTTGATTATTCACTCCCACTCGACACCACTCTGCCATACTTTTCCCTTTCTATCTGTTCAACAGCTTTGTGATAATTCAAAAAGTCCTCAAACTTCTCAACAGCTTTTTGTTGATTTTTAGTAGGTGGGTTATTCTTTGTTGTGTAATCCAGATGCTTTTCAAACAGATGTGCCACTTCTTTACTACTATTTTTTCGACCTTGCTCTAATCCATCACGGTACCCTCTCGCCGGTCTGTATTCGTTTATCTTTTCTTTCCCTTCACCTTGACCACCGGCTGTCTTGTTGTAACGTGCCTGATAGCCTTTTTTCATGTATTGCAGAATCCAATATTGTTCCATATTGTCTAGGTCCTTTGGAGCATAATGTTTAAAATTAAGTCTCCATCCATAAGGATTTTCTTCCG
>CACXHH010000313.1 GCA_902767455.1 uncultured Eubacteriales bacterium | reverse complement strand
TTGTTAAGGTTTTTAATGTGTTTATACTTCTTTAATATTTCATCTGCCTCTTTTTTGTCATCTTTAATTATTTTTAGATTTTCTATTTCAGTATCAATTAACTCTATTCTTTTCATCATATTTTCAATTTCACTAAAATAATCTTTTGACATAAGCTGAAACATATCTTCTTCTATAACACCCTTAACTTTTTCTTCAAAAAGATTTCGATAATAATTTTTATTATTTTCTATTGCTTTTGCAAGATTTTCTTTTTCTTTAATTAATAAATTTATCTTTATTTCATTATCAAAATTATTTTTATCCTTTTGTTGATAGAGTTCTTTTAAGTTGTTTTGGTCATAATAATTGTTTAGTAAATCATTAATAGCATTAAGCAAAATAGTTTCTAATTCATCTATTCTAATTGCTTTATTATTATCGCATATGTGATATTTCTTTGCTCCCTTACATTGTAAGTATGCTCTTTTACCACCACTTACATTATATACATTTCTCATAAAAGATTTATCACAACAACTACAATACACTTTTCTACTTAAATAGTGTACTTCACCACTTTTAATGGGTTTACTATGTGTCCCTAATATTTTCTGCACTTTATTCCATGTTTCCATATCAATTATAGCTTCGTGTGAATTTTCTATTCTACACCAATCCTTTTCAGCCACTTTTTTAAACTTATGAACTTTATAACCCATAGAAGTAATTTTACCTTGTACAAGATTACCTATATAAAATTCATTTCTAAGCATTTGTGCTATTGTATCAGGATTCCATCGAACACTCTTATAATCACAATTAGAACATACAAATTTGCTACCTTTTTGTTTTTTATATACTGATCTCGGTGGAATATTATTGTTATTTAGATACTCACATATTTTATGATAACCATTTCCATCTGCATACATTTGAAATATTTTTTTAACAACTTCAGCTGCAACTGGGTCAATAACTAACTTGTGTTTATCTTCAGCAAGTTTTTCATAACCATAAGGAGCAAAACTTCCCATAAATAAACCATCTTCTCGTTTATTCTTTAAAGATTTTTTGATATTCGTTGACAAATCATCTAAATACCATTCATTGATAAGTCCATTTATTTGTCTTGATTTCTTATTAGACTCAATACTTGTATCAGCATTATCAACAATACTTACAAATCTTACTCCCCATTCTATGAACTTATTGTGTAAATATCTTTCAATAACTTCCATATCTCTTGAAAATCTTGATTGACTTTTGCATAAAACTAAATTAATTTTCCCACTTTCACAATCTTTGATAAGTCTTTCAAAGTCAGGTCTATAAGTTCCTGCTCCTGAAAAATCATCATCAGAATAAATATCTACAACATTCCATCCACATTGATTCGCATATTTTAAACACATACTTCTTTGATTTATTATACTATTACTATCATCATTTTTATTTATTTTATCTCTATCTTCATCAGATAATCTACAATATACACCTACCTTTTCTATCATAGCCATTCCTCCAATGTATAAGAACAACTATAAATATTTGTAAATACAAGTATATTATATCTCATATTTAGGATTCTTTAAATGCCAACTCACGATTTTCTAAAGTCATAATAACATTTAACAATTTATTATTAAATATGTTTTTTATTTCTTCATCAGTTTTATTTTCATTTGTCTTAAATTTATATTTTACATTATATACTACCTCCATTTTCTTATTTTCCCCTTTTTTCATATTCTATAATCTAAATCCTCCAATCATAAACATCTCTCCTTTCATTTATAATCTTTCATTAGTTCATTCATTTCTTTTTGTTCTTCTTCATTTAATGGAATCGAAACACATACTTCAGGGTGTTCCATAAAGTAAGGTATTATTTCATTTCTTTTATTATTCTTTTTATATTTATTATTTATATTATGGGTGCAACTACTTGCACCTTTCTTACTGCAATTTTCTCTTTCTTCTTCTGCAACTTTTGTTGGTACCTTTTCTATATTTAAATATATTCTTCGTTTACTATTTTCATATTTAACTATGATATAGCCAAGTTTTTTTAATTTAGACAATGAGTAATTTATTGTTCTTTCTGATGAATTTATATACTCTTTTAGATAATCATTAGAAGCATAACAATATCCTTTATTTAAGGCAAGTGATATGATAAGACTTAAAACATCAATATCAGTTCTTGATAAGTTCTTATCTCTAAATAATATTCGTGGAGTTATGATAAATTCACTAGTCAACTTTAAAATAATTCTTCTCCTCAAATTTAAAATGATATTGGACTTTTTCAGAGCTTATTAAAAATAGGCAAAATTATCCCTGAAACTTTATTTTAAATCCCGTTCCTAGGATTATTCTTATAGAAAAGGTACTAACATAAGTCTATATATCTTACTGTACCATATCTACTAGGAGTTATTTAACAACCTAGTAGATTTATTGTGTACATTCCTGTGTCATATTCTTGATATACTAGGTATTTTAATTCTTCTAATATCTCAAGACTTTTTTTCAAACCCTTATTTTTAATTTTTATGGTTTGCTGTATTTCCCCTATATTTATATCTGTGATAATTCTATCAAAACCTTTAGTATAAATATATGAGTAAATATATTTTGTTTCTTTTGGAATTCTTTTATCTTTCCAAATTTTTTGTGGTACTTCTAAATGTTTAATCCTCATTCATTTAATCACCCCTTTCTTTTTTGTCTGTTTTCCCCGACAAATATATCTTAGCATTGTAATTACTATATTGTCAATAAAAACCGACATTTTTATTGAAAAAAATTTTTTTATATGTTAAAATAGGAATATCAAAGGACATAAAAGAGGTGTTTTTATGAACAAAGAACAAGAATATGATTTAAAACATATCTTACTTGCTGGTCGTGAAAAGAAAGGATATTCACAAAGAAAACTAGCAAAAATAATTGGAATACATCACTCTTCTTTAAATGATTTAGAAAATGGTAAAATTAAAAAGATAGATGTTGAAGTATTAAGAAAGATTGCCGAAGAACTTGATTTAAGTTTAGAACTACTTATGAAAGCAGCAGGTTATGATCAAGTTGCCTATATGTTTAAACAAAATGATAATTCATTAAATAGGAAATCTACAAAAGATTTAAAAAAATTAATAGAAGAATATAGATTATCACAAATGGATCTATTGGATGATTCATATCAAAAAAGAAGTAATGTTAGAGATTGTCGTACTAGATTACATAGTCTTATTATCAAATTAGAAAACTATGATATGTATAAAGATATATGGACTATTGAAAAAATCACTGAAGAATTAAAAGAAATAAATAAGGAACTTATTAAAAGTGCTGAAAAATATGATTATTCTAAATTGCCTAAGGATAATCCATAAAAAAAGCTATCACGTTTTGTCAGCTATGCTGATGAAAGTGGTAGTCTTTTTTACTTTTTATGAAGTCGTAAGACAAATAAAAAGGCAATAACTTTACTTACATTAGTTTGTAATGTTATTGCTTAAATAGGGTTTCAAAAGGTACTCCTTTTGCACACATCGTTATTGGCTTTGCCAATATCGTAGTGTGTTACTATAATGGAATTATAGTCTTACAATTTTTTTGTCAACATATAAAATCTATTTTTAATAATATATACCTAAATTGCTAAAAAAAGAAAATTATGAATGACGTTATAAATATTATAAACTCGCTATAAAAAATGTAGAAATATATTAACTTCTATATTTTTAATTTGATTTTGTCTTATCCAATATCTTTTTATCATCAATTCTTTCAAATAGTAATTTTAAATTTTTTACTTCAATATTACCATTGATTGCCTGTTCTTTCCATTTAAATTCTGGTAAACTTAACATTTTCCTTATAGCATTAGATGTATCTGGCATTATAGGATCAATCAAATTTGCCATATTTGCCATCATATAAACACAGGTATATGTAGTATTATTAAAATCATTAATATTTTCTTTAACTTGAATCCAAGGCTGTTTAGAATCATAATACTTATTTGCCATACTTATGTACTCAACAATAAGATTCAAAGCATTTTTAAACTCGCCTTTTTCAATATAGGAACCTACAAGACGGTAGGTTTTATCTGTTAATATTTTTATTGATTCATCTATTTCACCTTCAACAATTAAACCATCAAATTTTTTCTTCACAAAAGATAAATTTCTATTAATGAAATTTCCTAACATGCCAACTAAAAATTTATTGTGACATTGAACAATATCATCTATAGAACAATTAATATCCTTTACTTCAGGACCATTAAATATAAAATAAAATCTAATTGTATCTTTGGTGAACATATCAAGTAATTCATTTGCAGTTATTAAATTTCCTTTACTTTTACTCATTTTTTCGTTATTTAAATTAACATACGCACTTGATATAATATAATCTGGCAATCTATAATTGTTTTTTAACCCTTTAATAATTGCAGGAAATATAGTCGTATGAAACGGAATGTTATCTTTGCCATGAACATAATATGTTATCAAATTTTCATTATCATTAGACATAAATTCATCAAAATTTATATTTCGTGAATCAGCAACTTCTTGTCCAACAGAAAGATAACCCAAAACGGCCTCTATCCATACATAAATTCTCTTGTCATCATAGCCTT
>CACXHH010000312.1 GCA_902767455.1 uncultured Eubacteriales bacterium | reverse complement strand
CTGGGCGTAAACGGCCGCGCAAGCTTCGTAAACGCCACGTCAAATTGCCGCGCACCGCTGAAACAGCTTGACCTTTCATCATAGTTGCGAAACCGGAAGGACACACTATCTGCATCCTCGGCCGTCGCGCAGGCATACGCCTTTTCGAAAAGCGCCAGATCGCACCAGTCGTCGGAATCGACGAATCCAAGATACTCCCCCGCCGCGACGGCCATGCCGGCGTTGCGCGCTGCGCCGGCGTTCGTATGCGCATGCCTCAGCACTTTCACGCGCGCGTCCCTCGCCGCATATTCCGCGAGAATCGCCGCGCTGCCGTCCGTCGAACCATCGTCCACGCAGATGATCTCAATGTCGTGCAGCGTCTGATTCACGACAGACTCAAGGCACTGCCGCAGATATGGCGCGACATCGTAAACCGGGATTATGATTGAAACCTTGGGCATGTGCCGATATTGTACCACACCAGAACTGAGATTTTCAATGCAGGAGATCTGCAGTCCCTGTCTCCCGCCGCGAAAACGTTCACGCCTTCCCCTCCCAGGGCTCGATGCCGGCAAGACCGGGATGCTTGCGATCCTTCTCGGAAAACTTGATCTCGACATCGACATGCGGCCATTCGATGCCCAAGGCGGGGTCGCTGAAAAGCATGCCGCGGTCAGCCTCCGGGCAATAGAGATTGTCGCACTTGTAGCTGAAGAGTGTATCGTCCTCGAGAACAAGGAAGCCGTGCGCGAAGCCGCGTGGGATGAAGACCTGTTTCTTGTTCTCGCCCGTCAGAACGACCGAGACGTGCCGGCCGAATGTCGGCGAGCCCTTGCGGATGTCTACGGCGACATCCCAGACGGCACCTCGGATGACGCGCACGAGCTTCGCCTGCGCATGCTCGCCGGCCTGCCAGTGCAACCCGCGCACAACGCCCTTCGAGGAGAAACTCTCGTTGTCTTGCACAAAGTCGGCCGTTATGCCCGCCGCTTTGTAGCGTCCAGCGTTATACTGCTCGACGAACCACCCGCGCGAATCGCCAAACACCTGCGGTTCGATAATCTTGACACCTTCGATTTCAGTTCTAACTACGTCCATTGTGAGATATTAGATATTATATCAAAAAATGAATGCCACACTCCTCAACGTCCTTCATGGCGCGTATTGTACCACAAACCAGGTCCGGATAGGCTGGCTCTACCACCTGCACGTCGAACCGAAGAGGCGCAAAACCTTTCCGGCGGCGTGTTTGACGGTGTACTTGAACCCGTTCTCGCGCAGGCACTTCACGCCGCCCCACGCCTTCCGCGCCGGCCACGTGACGAACAGGCCGACACGATACGATTCGGAATCTCGCAGCCGGGCGAGTTCACCCTTCATGGCTTCGGCCTCCTTCCGCGCCTTTCGGGCCGCGGATTCGGATGTCGCCACACGGTCGCGCCAGGGCTTCAACGCCGCTTCCATCTTCTTTCCCGCATCTTGCTCGCATCGCGTAACGGTCTTATTCAGGTTCTGCTGCACCTTTTGCTCAAAGCGGTTGCGCGCCATCATGAAGAGTACTGGATTCTCATTGTCCATGAGTATATCGTACTGCTCCAACCAGTCGGCGTTCGGCACATCAGCGGAAGTCAGCCGCCTGCCGAAGAGAGTCGGAAATATCTCGCGCCGCAGCTTGTCGTACACAAGGCGAAAGTTGTATTCGCTCTTCAACGAAAGGAGATTGTGTATGGAAGAGGACAGCACCGCAAAAGCGTAACTCGCATAGACTGATTGAAGGATCCCTCGCTCGGAGAGCTTTGTGCGTATTGCATTCCAGGACTCGAAAAACATCAGCGGGGTCTTGTCGTTATTGCTCTGCAGACTCGACTTGACGTTCATTCTGTAATAATACAGCGCCTCGTCGAGCGCGCTGATGCGCCGGGCGGAAGCGAGCGCGACATTGACGAAGTACATGTCGTTCGTGCGCGGTATCTCCTGGAAGCGCAGTCCGGCCTTCGCGATGAACTCGCGCCGGAACAGTTTGTTCCAGGGAGCGAAACCGAACGACACGAAAAACCTGTCCGCCACGTCGCGATAATCGAACGGCTGCCTGGCGGAAACGACATGTCGAGGGAGATGGACCTCCTTTATGACGCTCGAAGCCGCATCATCGTAAAGGTTTCGGCCTGCGACAACGACATCCGAGTCGTAGCGCTCCGCATTGGCCACCAGCCTTTCCAGCATCTGCGGTGCGCAAAAATCGTCCGGATCGTGGAAAAACAGGTACGTGCCCTTCGCCAGCGCAAGCCCCGTGTTGCGCGCCGCCCCCGCTCCGCCGTTTTCACGCGTTGCCACCCGGATTCGACCGTCTTTCTTCTCATACTCGCGCAAGATCGACGGCGAAGAATCGGTCGAGCCGTCATCAACCGCTATCACCTCGATATCCTTCAGCGTCTGCGCCAGTACGCTGTCAAGGCACTTGCAAAGATACTTCTCCACATTGCAAACAGGGACAATAACGGAAACTTTCGGTGCACCCATCGCGAATTGCCTTTTTAAATCAATCTTTTCATCTGCAGAGGCTCTCTTCATTTTCGGATCGCACCCTGTTGCCGGGCCGCACGTCGAACATTTGCCCAATCTTGAGATCCCATTCGGGCGGATCCCACTTGCACTGGCCGTTGGCACTGGTGAAGGTCATTTCTCCGAAGCGGATGGTGCCGTCGTTGAGTCTGTAGAAATCCACCCTGACGTATTCGAACCCTTGCGCCAGTCTCTCGGCAAGCGAAATCATCTCGGCCAGATTGTCCGGGCGCGGAGGCGGATTCTCGTTCCGGGGGTGGTCGTATACGAACGGCATGATATTCCAATCTCTGTCAAAGAACACCATCTTGAGGTGCTTCTGGCGTTCGGAAAGAAACTGCACGTAATGGCAGCGTCCCTTGAAACACCAGAATTTGTAATCGAAAATATCGCCGCCCG
>CACXHH010000311.1 GCA_902767455.1 uncultured Eubacteriales bacterium | reverse complement strand
TACCATGCAAAGCACAGATGATGCCAAGTGCAACTAAAAACGCACAAATTACCATACATGCAACAATATTGCATGTAAGCAATAGATAATACCAATAGTTCATAATACAAATAGTTTTAGTTAGTTAATTGCGCTCGTGCCATGTTCCGAGCATGGTTAAGCAATATCACACACGAGCCTCCATAAAAATGCCTACTTAATCAAGTACGAGCCTTTTGCCGTTTCGACACGCAGACCGTCATCAGTCAGCCATCCCACAGAAAATGTGTAACGCCCTGCACTAATGATGCAGAACTGCGAGCCGTTTTCTTTGTCACACTTAAGACAGCAATTATCATAAGCATTTTGCTTCTTGTTACTGAAACGTTTATAAACGTCTCGCAGTACCTTTGCACTACTATTCGCAAATGCCATAATAAATGACTTGCCTCGCTTTGTTTCCTTGTTAATTGTTTGCATAATATGTCCTCCAATTAGTTAGTGAATAAATAAAAATATCGTGGTGCATGCGGTCACGACACACTATTGCACCATAGCACCTGCTTTGTCCTCCCACGATTCAGGCAGGCAATCTTATTACTTCAATGCTACAGACATACACCTAACTAAACTAAACTAAATTACTGCGCTGCTACACCATGCAAGGCACGGCTACACAAACGGCACTGCACACAAAGCCAAAGGTAGTCACTAAAGGACTACAAACAAAGCAACATCAAACAAACGGGCACGGCATTTTTTTAGAATGCCACAAAGCACAAACGTATTGATATATAGTTGCTATCGTCCGCAAAATGTGCAAAGCTTTGTGTAAAGCCATACAAAAAGGCATAGCACCGCAATAACATAAACTCGGAGTATTATGTTTATATCTGTCTTCAGCAATTAAAACCAGCTTTATTAATACCCTCACAAATGCCCAAAGGTAACAAGTACCAAAGCAATATATAAGCTATAAGAATAGCTCGCCAAACAAGGCATTTTGCAAATATGCAAACAAGTTGCACGGCTGCAAATGTTTGGGAAGAGTTTAAACTCGGCTTTAACTCCCTTTTTCAGGTTTGGCATATCTACAAAATATAGAATATAGCTGCCAGCAACACACCTGCAATGATGCAAATATATTGCTACATACACAACTAAAACACAACAAAATATTATAATATAAGTTAGTGCAATAGTTTTCGCCATTCAAAGAACTATTTTCTACTCATAGAGCTTACAAAAGGATGTACCAGTGGCTCTCCGCACGTTGCAGATTTTTTGCCGTTGTACACGACCGCACCTTGCAGCCGTTGAAAACCTTTTATAGTTTTCTATTTTCGTGGATGCAACACCTTGCACCCTGTATTTTATCATCTTCACAATATCAACAAATCATCTTCACAATATCAACAATTTTTTTGTGGGTGTGCGTGGTATTGCACCACGCACCACGCTAAAAACGTGGCTTTTTTATACACCTTACACCAAATACGGAATTTAACACGCTAAATCTATAGCTGTAATACGTGCCTGCATCTCATCCCCTGAAATTTCGCCGTTTCGCCACATTGCAACAATATTTGCAACCTGCTTGTCTTTCGCTGCTTTGGTTGCTTTCGCTACTTTGGCTTCTTTCGCTGCTGCTTTCGCTGCTGCTTCCTGTGCACGTTCAACGCCACGCACCACGCTAACAAATGCACTAATATAAGCATTTAAAGACTGTGCAATAGGTTTATAGATAACTACTTCGTTATCGGATGTTAAACGGACTTCACAACCTTTTACCAACACGATGTCGGTGTGTTGCAGGTCGTTAATAATAGCAGTTGTTGCATCGGCTTTGCTAATAGTGCAAAATCTATTAGCATAATCTTTTGCTAACAAGCAAGCATCAAAGCCGTATCTATTAGCGTGCAATTGCTTGCAACGGCTTTGTAATTCCTTAATGCTAACCTCGTCGACGTATTCATTACGTTTTGCAAGTTTGTTTAATTCATTAATGAAATAAAACGGCTTAATGCTTTTAATAGCTTGCTTTGCTTGCTTTCCTACTTCCGTTACTTTGGTGTTGCTTAATTCCTGTGCGTTTAATACGCTGTTAGTTGTTGTTTTCATAATGCTAAATATTTAGTTAGTTAATAATAAGCAAAGAAAAAACCAAACAACACCTAAAAAGTTAGGTTTGTTCAGTATGTTAAAGAACTCTTTTGTTCCTTCGAACACCACAAAGGTAAGCACAATTTTCTAAAGTTGTTATTTTTCTTAACACTTATTAAGAATATAGTTTATTTTAATCTATTTTTAAACATATATTTACAATTAATATCTATTTATATACATTTATTTACATATATCAACTATTTGTAAAAAATGTTTAATTATTATCTATTTATATTATTATGTTTAATATTTAACAAACAATATTATTAATATATTTATTATATTTAGTATCTTTTAGTTACTATCTTTATTTTTGTAACTTAATTACTAATTTATATCTATATATCTATATATTTTTATTTATCATTTTACTTTGTGTTTAGTGTTTATGTATTTATATTTATGTATCTTTTTATTTTTAGTGTTGTTTTAATAGTGTTGTTTACTTTTATATATTTATTCTTTATTTGTTACCTTTGTTTAGTATTAATATTAATATAGTTATATATTGCATTTTCTTTTCTTGTTTTCTTGTTTCGCTTTTCTTTTTGGTGTTCGTTTGGTTTAGTGTGTTGTGTTGTGTGTTGCATCCCTTTTCGTGTTTGTGTTTGGGCTTTTCTTTTGCCATGTAAGGCATTTTATTTCGTGGATGGTGTTATTTATTGTTTTATTGTTTTCGTGGTGTTATGGCTTATTTGTGTGCGTTTCGTGGTATATTATTCCTTGTTTTGTGGCTTTGTGGGTTTTTGCCTTGGTGTATGTTCGTTTAACTTTGTAAAATTAATTAGTGGGGGGGGGGTATTTTTGCCCCCAAATTATATGGTGCAAATCCCTATTTTCGGAAAAAATTTTTAAAAAAATCGAAAAATTCATGTTGTTGAGTGTTGTTTTGTTGTGTTTAGATGCCCGTAGATGCCCTTTATTTTGTTTCTGCGTCATTTTCTTTCTTGGGATGATAGTTTCCTTGTTTTGAAAAAAATAATGCCTTGTAGGGCTTAAAAATGGCTTTTGTTATTTGATGTGTATAAAAAAGTTTGCATTTATGTTTTGTATTATTGAAAAAAAGTGTTTACTTTGTGGTTGTGTTTAAGTTTTAATGATATAGTTTTATGGAAGGAACGAATTTAGGTGAATTAAGGAAGGTGACTATGCGTGTTACCTTTAGTCTTGATGGCAATGGAAATGTAGTTAGTGCTGTTGGCAGTCCAACTGGTGATGTAGATGTAGTTGATTTGTATCATGTGTTGAGTTATTTGTCTTCGGACATACGTTTCAATCGTACTTATCATTCTTCTGTTGCGCCAGCATCCTCGCTTATTAAGTCCACGCATATTAACGAGGTTGAAGCCAAAGATGATTTTGAAAGGGTTGATTAGTTTATGGCGAGTTTTGAGTTGAATGGTTTTGTGTCGCAGATAAAGTATTTGCCCAGTGGCAGTGTGGTTGTTTATTTGGATGAGTACCATC
>CACXHH010000310.1 GCA_902767455.1 uncultured Eubacteriales bacterium | reverse complement strand
TTCTTTCATCGACAGAAGACGCAGCAACCGCGGCTTCACTTTGGTTGAGCTCATTGTCGTACTCGCTATCCTCGCTATCCTCGCTGCGATAGGTGTCGCCAGTGCGGTAGGATATGTAAATAAATCTAAGTTCGATAGAAACTCTGAGCACGCAATTGCAGTTTATCAGGCAGCACAGGCGGCTTTGGCTCAGAAGGATGCCAGTGGATCTATTGACCAATGGGTTCAGGGACTTAAAGCGTTGGATGGAAGTAAATTGACTTCGGTTCTTGATACGTCGTTACTTACATCCACAAATGAATCTGTTAATTCGACAGTTCATTTGACATATAATCCCGGTTCATCGAATTCCGAGAGCCAGGAAATAAGAGATTTCTTGTCCAGCTATTTCTACGATCAGTCAATATTTGGCGGAACGATTACAATCGAGTTGGATATAAGTGCGGCCTACGGAATTGACAGACCTCATTACTCTGCCAGAGTGCTTACGGTATTCTACAGCGCAGAGAACACTGCATCTGAAGGTTGGGATGAGGTATGCCGCGGCGTTAATGCTAATGGATATGGTCCGACAGCAGATAAGTTACCGGTAAGGGATGCTAACTACAGATATACCAAGAGCCATGTAGGTTACTTCAATGGTTCTGAGAGTTCCGTAAAGCCTCAGATTTCTTCAGTATTCCTGCCTATGTCCGAGGTTTATGAACTTGATGGTCACATCGTTGGACCTACGGATGATCCGTCGTTAAGCGCGGATGGATATCTGTTCAATATGCGTAACGGTGAGACTCTCGACGTTTCATGGGCTATCTTCGATTGGGATGGCAATCGTAATAACTCCACTTGCGAATACAATGAGAATTTCTCAATTACTCTGTATGATGATGCTGCAGGAATTGATAGCCAAACTAAGGTTCCGAACGGCCGATATGTAGTAATCAATATTACTGCTGCTGATTTGACATCAGTCAGATATAATTCTATGGCTGGTACTCCGGAGATTATTCACGAGAGAATCGGTTCTAATCAGATGACCAGATCATCCCGATATGGAATGGTCCAGCTTAGCGGAACGATATATGACGGTACAACTACAGAATCGTTATCGTTCACGAATTATACATTCCCTATTACAGTAACCAAGGTTGAAAACGATTGGAGAACCGGTTGTCCTACTGACCCGCTGAGTCCTGACGGAGAGGGACGCGCTTACTACTATGAATACAGCTTAACGCTGGATTCCATGATGACTAGAAGTTACGACGGTGTTGATGCCGCGGATAAATACAATATCGAGAGATTGTTTGGTAATACTCCTATCAATATTAGTGCTTATATTGAAGGAAATGGTGTTAATGACCAGGGTGAGCCTAATTACGAAGGTGCTTCATATTATGATAAAGAAGGCCACCTACAGACACTCACAATTCCTAGGACATTTGCTGCGCGTGCAATTAATGATCCTGTTTACGCTACTGGTGTGAGCAGGGTGAATTCCAATGATTCATACCTCACTTATTCTTACGTAGTAGATCCCGCATCTGAGAAGAATGCAAATGATGAACCGACAGATACTACAGGCGAAGTTGAGATTACAGGTAGATGTGTAGTCAATACTCTGTTCGGTGATTTGAAGACAAGCTATACGACGAATCTTTCAGGTGAACAGACTATTGATGTTGATGGAACTGTTTGGACTACTTCCAGCGGAGAAGCGGTTCTTACATCCTGCCGTCATCTCTATAATATCCGTAAGATTTCAGGTAATAATGTTGTATACCGTATAGCTAGAAATCTTGATTGGTATACCCGCGAATCCGGATTAGTTGCCAGTGAAGTAAGGGTTTATCATGATTTGACTTTCAAATCGCCTGTCAGCAATGGCAATGTCAGGATTGTATCTTTCCCTGCCATAAGCAGTTTGAACGATGGCCAGACGCTTATGTCGTTGTCCAAGACGGGTGGAAAGATTTATTCAATTAACAACCTGCAAATGCGTGCAGCCTCCTTCGTTGATG
>CACXHH010000309.1 GCA_902767455.1 uncultured Eubacteriales bacterium | reverse complement strand
TAAAGGTGTGAGAGCAAATGTAATTTGTCCAGGCATAACAGAAACTGATATGATTGGTACTATGCCAGATTATATTTTAGATATACAAAATGAAGCTTCTTCACTTAAACATATAGGCAAACCAATTGATATTGCTAATACTGCATTATTCTTATTATCAGATAAGTCTAGTTATATTACTGGACAAGTTTTCAAAGTTGATGGTGGTGTAACAGAGTTTAAAAAGAGACAATAATGGAAAGTATAAATTTGAAGCAAAAATCTAAAGATGCTCGTTTAAGTATTTTAAGGCTTGCGAACAAATCTCAAAAAGTTGGTGCACATATTGCTCCTTCGCTTTCGATTGTTGAGATTCTTACTTCAGTGTTTAGTAAGTATGATAGAATGTTTGATGCTGTTGTTTTATCAAAAGGCCATGCGGGACTTGCCCTATATTCAGCAATGCAACAATATAATTTAATTTCTAAAGAACAATTAGATACTTTTGAAGACAATGGTGGAGAATTTCCTGGTCAACCTACAAAAACAAGTACTAATGCTGTGATATATTCAAGTGGTAGCCTTGGGCTTGGTTTATCGTATGCTGCAGGTCTTGCATATGCAAAAAAGAGTAAGCGTGAGAATGGTACAATATTTGTCATACTTGGGAATGGTGAGATGGATGAAGGTACAAACTATGAAGCCTTAATGTTTATTAAGTATCACAATCTTAGTAATATTTGCATAATAATTGATGATAATAGTATGCAATCAGACGGAGAGACTAGTAAAATTATTGATTTGGATTTAAATAGAGTATGTAAAGGCTTTGGCTTTAATGTTATAGAGTGTAATGGTCATAATGAAGATGAGATTTGCAATTCTATTGATTTATCAAAAAATGAGTGTACGGTTATTATTTGTAAAACCATAAAAGGTAAAGGTGTATCATTTATGGAAAACAATAATGAATGGCATCATAATAACTTAAAAGATGAACAATATGAATTAGCGAAGAACGAGGTTTTGAATGCCTAGTTTAATTGATAAAAGAACAATTAGAACCTGGTCAATGCTTGGGCAAAGAGGAACTTTCGGGGTTTCGTTGCTTGACGTTGCCGAGCAAAATGCTAATGTTTATGGAATAACTGCAGATTTATGTAAGACATCTGGAATGGATAGATTTGCTAGTAAATTTCCAGATAGATATATAAATGTTGGTATTGCTGAACAAAATATGATTGGTATTGCTGCTGGTCTAGCTGATAGTGGATTTGTGCCATTTTGTACAACATTTGCCAATTTTGCAACTTTAAGATCAAATGAGCAAGTAAGACATTTTATGGGATATATGAATAGTAATGTAAAACTTGTTGGATTTGGTGCTGGATTTGCGATGCAACTTTTTGGCAATACTCATTATGGTTTAGAGGATATAGCAGCCATTAACTCATTTCCAAATATTACTATTTTATCACCATGTGATTGTCTATCTGTGAATAAATGTGTTAATCTTGCGTTAGATATTAAAGGACCCGTATATTTAAGACTTTCTGGCATCATGAACAACCCTATAGTTTACCAAGACGATGTTACATTTAAGGTTGGTAATAATAATGTTGTGAATGATGGAGAAGATGTATTAGTTTATGCAACTGGAAGTATGACAAAAACTGCTTTAGATGTTTCTAAAATGTTGCAAGAAAAGAATATTAGTGTAAAAGTAATAGATGTATATTCAATCAAACCATTTAATAGCGAAGAATTACTAAAGTTTAATAATAAATATGTTGTTACAATGGAAGAGCATTCTATAAATGGTGGTTTGGGCTCAATTGTGGCAAGTGAAATAGCAATCAATGGATTAAATAAAAAATTACTTAAAATTGGGACAAGCGGTCAGTATAAATTGCCAGGGGAATATCAATATATGTTTAATGCTTATGGGCTTGATGCTACCTCTGTTGCAGATAAAATATTAAAATTTATTAATTAAGGAGCATATAATTATGAGCAATTTAGAAAAGTATGATAAGGCATTTACTGATACCTTTGAGATTACAAGTGATAAACTTGCAGGTCTTAAGTATCAAGATATACCTGCTTGGGATTCAGTAGGACATATGTCATTAGTTGCTGCACTTGAAGATGCATTTGGAATAATGATGGATACTGATGATATTATTGACTTAAGTTCTTACGAAAAGGGAAAAGAAATACTTAAAAAGTATAATGTAGAAGTTTAATGTGGGATTTACTAAAGTATAAAGATAATATTTCGCTTGTTGAAGATAATGGCACTAAACTTACTTATGGTGATTTAGAACAAGAGGCTGGTAAACTATCAAAGGCTATAGGTGGCAGGCGCCTTACTTTTATTTTGTGTAAAAATTCAATTGGATCAATTCTTTCTTATATTTCATGTATTCAAAATAGAATTGTACCACTTATGCTTGGTGCTGGTATAGATGATGGTTTACTATCTAATCTTGTTGATATATATAAACCTAGATTTATATTTGCCCCAGATGACAAAGTTTTACCATTTGAGGTAGCTTATAATGCAAATAGTTTTTTTGGATATAATGTATATAAAACTTGCTTTGAAAAAGAATATGAATTGTATGATGATTTGGCTCTACTTTTGACTACATCCGGTTCTACTGGAAGTCCTAAATTTGTAAGGCAAAGTTATAAAAATATAGAATCAAATGCAAAATCAATTGTTGAGTATTTGCATCTTGACGAGAATGAGAGACCTATCACATCTTTACCAATGAATTATACATATGGTCTTTCGGTTATAAATAGTCATTTTATGGTTGGTGCTACAATTTGTGTAACTGATAAGACTTTTATGCAGAAAGAATTTTGGAGTTTTGCGAAAGAACAAAAAGTTACTTCTATAGCCGGTGTACCTTATAACTATGAAATATTAGATAAATTGCGTTTCACAAGAATGGATTTACCACATCTCAAAACAATGACACAGGCTGGAGGAAAGATTTCGCTAGAATTACACAAAAAATTTGCTGAGTATGCAAAAGAAAGTGGCAAAAAATTTGTTGTTATGTATGGTCAATGTGAGGCGACAGCAAGGATGGGATATTTGCCACCTGAAAAGGCATTAGATAAGGTTGGATCAATGGGATTAGTAATCCCTGGTGGGAAATTTCATTTGAAAGATGTTGATGGTTCGTATATAAATGAACCTGAGAAATCTGGTGAGTTAGTATATGAAGGTGATAATGTAACTCTTGGTTATGC
>CACXHH010000308.1 GCA_902767455.1 uncultured Eubacteriales bacterium | reverse complement strand
GTCGATCTCCCTTCCGATGCCTGCGATCTCGATCTCGTCTGCCAGCATCTCCGCCGCAGTGAAGTACTGTCTCTCGGCGATGACCGTCCAGTGGCCGTCCTCTATGAACGGACTGCCGTATTCGCTGTCCTTCCATTTCATCATGAAGGATTCCGACGATTTCACCCACACCGGAGGACCGATGTGCTTGTACGTCTTCGATAACTGGTCCCTTTCGACCTCGAATACCGTCACCACTTTGTCTTCGGTTATCTCGTGGACGGCCCTGAGCACGTTGAACGAGAAAGCATCCAGTTTCTTCGCTATCGCTATCTGCGTCTTCCATACCTGCGAGTGAAGATTATCTTCATTGATCTCGGGCCTGTTGAATGTGACCGTGATGAGCCTGCTGCCGTGGAGGTCTATCTTCTTCCTTATGTCCTCCTCGGACATGGGCTTGCGCTCTCTGGGGAAGAAGAACTCCTTGGTCGGGTTCTTGAGATAGCTCCTGCATGCGACGACGAATTCCGCGAAGGTATCGATGTGCACCGCGGAAGCGACGTTCCTCCTCGGGTCGACGGGGTCGTAGAGCACGATGGGCGATACCATCGGCGGGCCCTTCTTCTCGAGGACTATCGTCACGCCCTCCTTCCATTCGGCCACTGCGATCACGGCGTCTATGAATCCGCCGTAGTGGATCGTGATGAGCTCGCACATGTATCCCGAGAAACCTCTGGTGTTGGGTTCCGCACCGTAGGTGCCGATACCCTTCATGAACCTCTTCATGAGGCGGATCTCGTCGCACATGCGCTCGTCGACCTTGGAAAGTACGTAATCCGTGTGGAAAGGCGACCTGTCCACAGGTGTGAGGAGCTTCTCGGTGGATGTGATGTGATAGCAGGGCACCATGTCAACCTCGACACCCTGGAACATACCGGTGGTGTAGGGGTGCTCGGCATACTGTTTCTCGCCGTTGATGAGTTCCTCGCCCATCTTCAGACCAATCCTCACGATCTCATCCTTCGGGGTGGTCTCGGGGAACATCAGGAAAAGATCCAGATCGGGATTCGAGAGATACGTTCCCTTGGAGAATGAACCCACGTACCTCACCTGGACGTCTATGTTGTTCCTGAGGATGTAGTCCTTGACCTCGAGCATCAGCGAGTCCGCTGCCTTCTGTATCTTCGCGACCTCCTCTTCGGAGGGTTTGACCATTGCGATGATCTCGGACTCGATGCTCATGTTCCCCGCCTATGGAATCCCACGATATATTGGTTAGGTAATTATGACAGTAGAATAAAATAACAACTAGCGGATTGGGTAGCATGCCTTTCTGTCCATTCTGCGGTTCGGAGACAGCCGATGACGATGCATTCTGCCGTACGTGCGGTGCCGTCCTCAGCGGAAGTGCTCCGGTGCCGAAGGGACCTGACAACAGCAGGAAGATGAAGTACATCGCCGTCGCACTGGTCGGTCTGATCCTCCTCACCGCCGTGGGAGGGATCGTGGCTGCCTTCGCATGGGATCTTCTTACGAGATCAGATGTGGACAACACCTACAGGTGGGACTACAACGGGAAGAGCTTCAGTTACGAGCTGAAGGTCGACAGCAAGTACTACACGGATGTCAGGACCTCAGGCATCGACAGGACCGGGTCCATCTCCATCGAAAGATACACCACGGACTCTGGGACAACTCTGGCAGTGAAGGACTACATCGTGGTGGACAAGTACATCCAGTCATTGGCCGATTCTCTGAAGACCAAGTACAAGGATGCGTTCGGCGCCGAACCGTCCAAGGAGGAGTACGTCAAGTTCGCGGCCGTGTTCGTCAACGTCTGCATCGCATATGACGATGATGAGTACAGCGGCAATTACGAGTACTGGAGATATCCGCTTGAGACGCTCTGCGAGAAGAAGGGCGACTGCGAGGATACATCGATCCTCCTGGCCGCCATACTTGACGCGGCAGGATACGATTCAGGTATAATCCTCCTTCCGGGGCATGCAATGTGCGCTGTGACCACGGACGGCATCCCTGACAGCCCGCTGTATCCGACTAAGAGGAGCAGCACTGCATATTCTCCCGCAGTCGAATTCTACCCTGTAGAGACCACCGGCATAATCAACAAGAACATCATCGGATACATC
>CACXHH010000307.1 GCA_902767455.1 uncultured Eubacteriales bacterium | reverse complement strand
TCGTCGGGCGTGCGAACGCTGTGGACGTGACCGCAGCGAGATCACTCTCGTCGGCGTTTCCAAAAAACATCCGGCATCTGCAATTGCAGAAGCACTCGAAACGACGTCCCTGCGCCACTTTGGCGAGAATTACGTTCAGGAATATGTCGAAAAACGCCAGATTCTTACCGGCTATCCGCAGGCTGTCTATCATCTGATTGGTCATCTCCAGCGCAATAAAGTCAGGCAGTTGCTCGATTTCCCGCCGCATCTCATCCATTCGGTCGATTCCATTGCGCTCATCGAAACCATCGAACGCATCATGGCCGAACGGTATCCAGATATGCGGCAGAATCTGTTAATCGAACTGCGCATCGGCGATGAAGATACCGAGAAAACCGGTATGGATCCCCGCGATTTGGATGCTGCAGCGCAAAGAATCGAAGCATGTCCTCACCTGAACTGGCAGGGATTAATGCTGATTCCACCGCTTGGACAGGATCCCGAAAATTCCAGACCCTACTTTAAAAAGATACATCAGATATTTGACCGGGTGAATCAGACGCGTGCGCAGAAACTGACGGTCCTTTCCTATGGGATGAGCGACGATTTTGAAGTTGCCATCGAAGAAGGCGCCACGCATATACGCATCGGTACCGCGATATTTGGTGCCAGACAGTATTGATATGAAACGAATCGCCATTGCGCCGGGGGATCCAGCCGGCATCGGATACGAGATTACTGCAAAAGCTTTGTATCAGCATGAATTGCAGAATCAGCTTGCAGAATACAATACAATTCCAATTGTATATGCGAATGTGCCGTTGTTCTATAAAGCGATCGCACAGTTCACACCGGGACTCATGGTGACAAAGATAGATTACCCGGTGCAGGCCGAAGAACCAGGAAATATATATATTATTGATTCCGGCAAGCCGATTGCACATTTTGAACCCGGTGTGATGTCGGGGGATTGTGCGTTTTGTGCGCATCAGGCGCTTGAAGAGATATGCCGCGATGTAAAAAAACATGGCGTGGACGGCATTTGCACAGGTCCGATACATAAAGGAGCGATGCGCATGGCTGGTGTGCCCGAAATTGGTCACACCGAGATGCTTGCAAAAGCTCTGGATGCGTCATCTCCGGTGACGATGTTTATTACAAGAAATCTGCGCATTTTCTTCTATTCCCGGCACCTGTCGCTGCGACAGGCCATTGATGCGCTGGATTGCGGCCGCGTTGTTGAATTTGGACAGACCATGCACAAACATATGATGCAGCTGGGATTTAATAAGCCGCATCTGGCGATGGCTGCGCTGAATCCGCATGCCAGTGATGGCGGTCAATTCGGAACCGAAGAGGCTGAGATTCTGATTCCTGCCGCAGAAATACTGAGAAATATCGGTGTGGATATCAGCGATCCCATCGGTGCTGACAGTGTTTTTGCGCAAGCTGCAGAGGGGCGTTTTGATGCGGTGATGTCGCTCTACCACGATCAGGGGCATATTGCTGCCAAAACTTACGATTTTGAGCGCACGATTTCGGCCACACTGGGATTGCCGTGCCTGCGCACATCGGTAGACCACGGTACCGCATTCGATATTGCATGGCAGAACAAGGCGCAGTCCATTTCCATGACGACTGCAATCGAAACGCTGATTCGGTATATCTGATGTCCCAAAAATATAAGCTATGTTTAAGCACTGAGGATATAGCGTTACGCCGATACGTGTGAGATACAGGCAAAGAGCGCCGAGCATCGAGCGTCGAGTTGGCCAGTGAATACTCGTGGCTCATTGCTCATCGCTCGTGGCCGAAAAGCAAATAACCTTACTTTTTCATATCCACGTTCGTTAAACAGAGCCATATTTAAAATACCCGTCATTTTATTTGTAATCATCATCCATTTTATGTAAAAAAATTATGTGTATGCGTAAAACGCGGTAAACTCATTTTTACAAAAATATAGGAGAATTATTAATATGGCGCAGCTTTTGTTCCCCGCGAAAAATCATAAATACTGTTTGACAACCGCAATATTACTTGCGCTTTTTAGCGCGACCGCGATGTCGTGCGACGATGACAATTCAAGCAATGCCTGCATATCCCGATGCGTTGACGAATCCACGGCGATCAAATGTGAAAATGGCAGCGAAAAGACTGTACCGTGCGAAAGTAATGAAGTGTGTTCGGACGGACAGTGTATGGCATTGACTTCGGATACATGTTCGACGACTGGGTCTGAATGCGTGACAGGCGATAGTTTTAGAAGCTGTGTGAACGGTTACTGGAGTTCGGTTGCCAAATGCAATGATGGAAAAGTTTGCAGCAAAGGCCATTGCGTAGATGGTGGTGATTCATGCAGGCTTGATGCACGTCAATGTTCTGCCGATAACAGTGGATACATGATTTGCACGGATGATGATGGCATTGAGCGCTGGTCGAGCGTGATTCCGTGCGACAACGGAACGGTATGCAACGGTGGCGAGTGTGTATCGAACGCCGACAAATGCACCGCGACCGAACCAGAATGTACGGCAGATAACAAAGGCTACCGCGTATGCGTGCAGGGCGTTTGGTCGAATGTGATCCCCTGCACTGGCACGGCCACTTGCCAAAATGGCCAGTGCACGGGGGAAGATGTGACGAGCAAACTGCCTTGCTCCGAAGTGGACAAGATGGAGTGCATATCAAATACGCGCGTCAAAGTGTGTGGCAGGGATAAATACTGGTCGTTTATGGATTGTCCAAGCGATGTACCGCTTTGCGATATGAGTAAAAACGAATGCGTTGCTGCAGCGTGTAATGAAAGCGATGTGCAGTGCCGGGACGAAAAAACACTCGCCACATGTGTGGAACATGCCTGGAAATATACCGAATGCCCGGATGATAAGCCGCTTTGCAAGAATAATACATGTCAGGAAGCGGTGAAAGAATGCAATCCCGGGCAAAAGAAATGTATATCCAGCAAGACGGCGGCCGCTTGTACATCGGATGGATATTGGGAAACGGTGAATTGCACCGGGGAGGAAACATGTATTGAGGGAATGTGTGCAATATGTAAAGAAGGTGATACACGCTGCGGCAACGATTATCATAGCCTGAAAACGTGTAGGAACGGCAAATGGAAAACAACAAATTGCCCGAGTGATAAGCCCTACTGCCCTGTTGATGGAACGAGTTGCAAAACTATAAATGCAGGAGATGCGTGTGATGATGGCTTTTCATTGTGTGAAGCTAAAAACAATACCTCAGACACAATATGGATTTGCGATAGTGATAAAAATATAATTCAGGGTAAGATTAAAACTTCCTATGGCAGTTGGACAGTAAAGTATACATGTCTTTATGCCTTAGACGGTATCGGTGCTTCTTATTATTACTACGAGGATGGTGGTTCTAAATGTAACAATATTGGGGAAACTCGCATTAATGCATTGTTTTTTAGTACACGAGTGAGTTGCCAGATATGCAAAAAATATAC
>CACXHH010000306.1 GCA_902767455.1 uncultured Eubacteriales bacterium | reverse complement strand
TTTAACTTATCGCCAAGAACAACACTATTCTTGGAAGGTGTTACAGTTAAGGTTGTAGCAACAGGTTCCGGTTTTATAACTGTGAAACTATTTGTTGCATTACTTGCCTTATAGTCCTCATTACCCTCGAATTTTGCAACAATATTATTTAATCCAAGAGTTTTACTCGTAAATTCAAAGACATACACACCATTACTGTTTGTTATTCCATTAAATGTCTGACCATCAACAGTTATTTTCACTTCTTGTTTTTTAATTAATGTTCCATCTTTTTCTGTTAATGTAGTTGTAATATTCAGTTTTTGACCTATAATTGCATTAGTTTTAGAAGGAACAACACTTATTTTTGTTTCATATGGTTCTGGATTAGAGTATTTGAAGGTATTTGTTGCATTACATGGTTTATATTGACTTACCTGATCATATTGTGCAAATATATCATTTTTTCCTATAGTTGATGGTGTGAATTCGAATGTATATTGTCCACTAGAATTGGTTACACCATTAAATGTTTGATTATCAACAATTATTGTGACTGCTTGATTTTCAAACCCTTCTTGATTTTCTTTTAGTAATGTTGTAGTGATATTTAATTTTTCTCCCCTGTAAAGATGATTTTTTGAAGGAGTTACTGTTAAAATAGCATTACGAATTGGATAGTTTGTCCCAATAGTCCCCTCCTCAGGATTATTAAAATTTATTGCATCATTAGCATATTTTTCTCCTGCTATAAGATAATTTCCAGCAATTTTAGAATCACTTAATGGTGAACTAACCTTTATCGCAGCTTCTTTATCTTTGATGATAATAATGTTGTTTAATATATCTATATTTCTTGCATTACGTCCTTCTATCACCACAGGGTTTGATATGTTGTTGTTTGATAAAGTAAGATTTGAAACATAAGCATTTCTACCACTTCCGATTTGGAAGAAGGTAATGTTGTTGTTCAATATTTTAGTATTGTTTTTATACATACTTGAACTTGATCCGTATAATGATATGTTCATTATTGAACAATTAGATATGACTAATCCATCAACTTTATCATAAAATTTTATTTCTCCAGGTATGTTCATTTTATCTATAATAACATTTTTTGATTCTATGGTTACATTAGTTACAGTATTATCAGTTACTTTTGAATTACTGGTGGTATAAATAAGTGTTCCTATTTTGTTTCCTTGAACTGTACCATTGTCAGGTGTTTGTACAGAATTGTATGGAATTGTATTGTTGATTATTTTTGTTCTTACACTTAAGACATTATTACTAGTAACAGTTGCTGTATTTATACCTGTTCCATTGTGGTATATTGTGTTGTTGATAAAGCTGTTGTCTTCACCACATATAGCAACTGCATAACATATGGATTGGGCTACTGCTTCTGTTCCGTTGATATAATTATCTCTTATAGTATTGTTTGTATTTAGTGATGTATCAGATGGACTTTCACTACCAAGATTATATGCATTAAGGTAGAACAGGTTTCCAACAATTCCTTTACCTGTTATTGTATTGTTTCTGAACAGGCTGTTTTTTACTCCCGTAAATACCACTGTACTTCTTCCCCCATTGTTTTCTGATTTGAAGTGGGAGTTTTCTATTGTGATGTTGTCACTGTATTCACGGATTGCTACTGTTCCTACTCCAGCCCCTACTGTTTGATCGTGTGCATATGTTGAAATGTTGTTTAATATTATTCCTGTTGCATTTTTTACGAATATCTGTGTGTTTTCAAAGTATATGTTGGATACGTTTGAATATGATGCTCCTTTGAATAGTGTAAATGAGTTTCCAGGGTTTTCCCCCTGATCTCCTTTGGATGTTGTGTTAAGGTTTATGTGTGCATTATTTGTTGTACTTGTGATTATTAATGGTTTTCTTATATACATGGACTGGTTTTTGAATATTTCTCCTTGTATGTCCAGTATATCTCCATCTTTTACAGTACTATTTAGTTCTCCATAGGAATCGAAGTACTGTTCAAAGTTTTGAGAAGTTATATTGTGCTTGGTTGCTTCTTTTTTTGTCTTTACTTCTTTTTTAGTTATTGTTTTCTTATCTGTTTGTACTTTATTAGTATCATCACTTGTGACTTTAATGTCTTTAGTGGATTGTGTTGTTATTTGATTATCGTTTGTATCATTTGCAACTTTTGCTGCGTTTATTGTGGATAATCCTATAACAAGAACTATTAAAGCTATGACAAATAAGAATGTTTTCTTATTAGACATGAAAAATTTTACTCCTAAAATTTTATTTTTATAAAAATTTCATTAGAATTATTAATTATAATTTAACGATGTGTATATATATGTTTTATTTAAAATATAAGTTTTGTTTTGAATTTAATTTAAATAGTAATATGAATATTTATATCCAAAAAAAGGAATAATATTCGGAAATGAATATTAACTGATTGACTGTTTCAGTACCAAAAAAATTTTAATTATTGGAAAAATGAAATATAATAACAGTTATGTTCAACGAATAAAATGGTGTATAACAAGTATGATAAAAGTAGAAAATTTAACCAAAATATACAAATTAAAGGATAATAATAGAATTAAAGCTCTAAATAATGTTTCGTTTGAAATAAATGATGATGAAATATTTGGAATTATGGGAATTAGCGGTTCGGGAAAATCTACGCTGATGAGAATTCTTAGAGGTGTTGAAAGCTTTGATGAAGGACGCATAGTATTTGATGATGTGGAGATTACTCCTGAAACTTATGATGAACACAAAAATATGCTTAAAGAAAAAAGTGCTATACACCTGCAACGTTCATTCGGATTATGGTCAAAGACTGCTGTTGAAAATGTTATACATAAATTGTATGGGATTAAGACTGGGGATGAAACAACAGCAGATATTACTAATGTGAAAGAAGAGTACATGGATGAAGCATTGGATATTCTTGAAACTGTTGGTCTTAAAGAAAAAGCAGATCATTTTGCCCCGGTTCTTAGTGGTGGAGAAAAACAGAGACTTGTTCTTGCAAGACAATTGGCTAAAAAACCGGAAATATTACTCTTAGATGAACCTGCAACGATGAGCAGTCCAAGAAAAAGAAAAGAAGTACTGGATACTATAAAAAATATTCATGAAAAATATGGTACTACAGTGATAATTGTGTCCCATCAGCCAGAAATTCAGGAATACATGGCCGATAGGATAATGTTAATGTATAACGGAGAAGTTGTTGAAATAGATGATCCAGAGAAAGTTATCAGTGACTTCCTTTCTGATGAAGAAGAAGTGTATCCCATATGTGATATGAATCGTAGCAAAGAAATTATACGTGTCAGAAATTTAACCAGGGACTTTTACCTGTACAAGGGAGGTCATGTACTCACAATCGATGATCTTAACTTCAATGTCAACAAGGGAGAAATCTTGTCCATTATTGGTCCGACAGGTTCTGGAAAAACTGAACTGTTGCGTATGATGGCAGGTTTTGAACAACCAGATAGTGGTAGTATCGAATATCTTAGTGATGGTAAATGGGTTAAAATGAATGATTATGGCGAAGAACGCATGAGTATTCGTAAAAATCTTGGATTTATGCACCAAGAATTTG
>CACXHH010000305.1 GCA_902767455.1 uncultured Eubacteriales bacterium | reverse complement strand
TAAGTAATTCTTTGTTCTATTTGCCGTTTCTGTTCACGCAGCCAAAGTTCAATATCATTAATATGAATAAATTCTCCGCTACGGTCAGTTGTCATAACAATTTTGCCATCATCAAGCTGAAATCTTCTAAATTCTGTAGTTAACATATAATTATATTATACTATATTTGCATTATTGTCGTTATTTTTTAAACTTTCTTCTGCTTGTGATATCGTATGAAATGTTGTAGGAATACAACCATACATTAAAACATTTGGAAATGCTGGGTAATCTTCCCAAGGAGCCCGAGGCTGTTGAATTATATCATCCGGAATACTAATTGTAGTACCATCATCTGTAGAATTTTGTTTATCCTTTTCGTCTAACTGTTTTAATGCTTCTTCTACAGCCTTACGAATAATATCAGCTGCAGAATATTCATTTTTTTCCGTGTATATTTTTATATCTAACTCCGGAAATCTTTGTTTAATAAGATTCTGAATTTCTTCTGCATGCGTATTAGGACATACAATAATAAATGAACTATCCATGTAAATATGTTATTTTATATTGCGATTCTTAAACTTGAAATAATGGCCTTTATACTTTCTGCTGTTTTACCGCCTATCATTTCAAGCCATCCATCGTACGAAATTTTCGAAGGAATTATTTCTTTATCAGAAATTGAAATTGTTTTTAGCAAATAATCGTTGTAAGAAGTTCCATACTTTTGATAATCGTATATTGTATTAGGAACAAGAAATACAATGGCTGTCATAAAATTGCCCATATCAGGCTCATAAAAAACTTCAAACGGATATTGCATATCAATGAGGTGTATTTTAATATCCTCAAGGTCTATAGAATTGCCGCCGTCAAGTATAATAATGGTTTTATCATTTTTTGCCCATTGTTTGTATTCAGGAGAGTTCCCATACATTAGACTATATTCAACAATAGCATGGGATGACTGAATTGCTTTTTGGATAGATGACAAATGTCTTTCTGTCAAGCAATACATTCTATATTCAATGTCTGTATTATTTTCCATCATCATTAATTTTATAATATTCAGTATATATGCAAATATCAATATTATTAATAATATCGATACGAACGCTATCACATTTGTCAGATAATACAAACGGTATATACGGTCTGGGCTTAAAAGTTATTTTAGATACTGCATTTTTGTTTTTAAAATATTGTGTTACTTGTACATGATTATTGTCGTTTGACTTCGTCATTACATCAACACACATATCATTTATCTGTTTTTCAATCCACTCTCTATTCATATAAATTGAATTTTATCACCATTCTTTTTGCTTTTATGTGAAAATTTAAAGATTTATATAAATAATATTATGTTTTTCTTATAGGTTTATTATATAAGTTATCAAAAAACATATACAGATAATAACTATTTTCAAATTTTTTAATGAAGAACATTATTCGTTTGTAATACAAATTGTAATACATATAATCATCTGTGAGAGCATATAATCTTTTATCACTTACTTTTTCTCCTTCATCAAGTATCTTGCAATCCATAATCCACTGGTATAAGCCCGTGGTATCTTCATCATTCTGATTCTTTTGAAAATATTTTGCTTTACATTTTGATATGGAGTCATTAATGTTTACTTTATACCCACCCGAAACAGAGCTATAGTCTTGTCGTACAAATCCGCTATCTATTTCAAATAAGTCAATAAGTTCGTTAAAATATCTTATTGCTTCTTCTCTGTCGTCAGATACATAATTAATTGTTTCTATTCTATATACACCTTTACCGACATTTTCGTATATATATAATTCTACTTCTTCATCAAGATATTCACTATACCCAAACAAAGCTTTATCTTCTTCATAATATTTAAAGCCTTGTTGTTTAAAAGCAGATATAACATCTTGTGTTTTCCCATCCACCTTTACGTTGTTAAATACGGTTACATTGGATTGAGCATTAACCGCATAACAGAATATCAATAAAACAGATAGAATAAAGTGTCTTTTCATTTGATTAAAAATTTAGTTAATAAATATGTATATCCACTATATTAAATGTTATAAATGGTAATTACCAAACAACTATCTGTTTTT
>CACXHH010000304.1 GCA_902767455.1 uncultured Eubacteriales bacterium | reverse complement strand
GCGGTATTAGCTCGCCGACCGGAACCGTCTACCTCACGCGCTCCGTCGTCGACAGCAACGTCGCGAACGTCGGCGCCGGCGTATACGCCGCGCACCTGTATACCGATCGCGCGCGCATTACGCGCAACGAAGCGCGAGGCGCGGACGGACTAGGCGGCGCCGTCGTAATCAACGCGAGCGCGAAACTCGTCAATACCCTCGTCGCGGACAATAAAGCAGTCGATCCGAGCGTATACGGCGGCGTCGTCGCGCTACGCAACGCGCGAATCGACGCGTACAACGCGACGATCGTTAATAACGACGTCGATCTCGCCGTCTTCGCCGGCGCGAACGCGAATATGTACAATACGATCGTCGCGCTCAACGCCGACGGCGTCGTTGTCGACCCGACCGGAACAGCCTACGCCTACAATACGCTCACTAGCTCTGCGGCGTGGAACGGCGGCGAGAATATCATCGCCCACAACGGACTCGATATCTTCGTCGACCCGACGCGCGGCGACTATAACCTCCTCGGTCTCTACGACTTCACCGAAGGCGGCGCGTTCGAGAACCTGGCGATCAATCGCGGTAATAACTCCTACGTCGACGCCGCGAACGGATACTCCAAAGGCGTCAACGACAAGGAAGATACGAACGAGTACGTCGATCTCGTTGGAAATCAACGTATTTACAACGGCGTCGACGAGTTCGGACAAACCGTTGCGATCGTCGATCTCGGCGCATACGAATCGACCTTCTCGCGCGAGAAGCCCTCGATTATCGTGACGACACTAGAAGACGTCGTGAACCCGTACGACCACCTCATCTCGCTACGCGAAGCCGTCGAAGCGTACTTCCACTTCGGATCCCTCGAGGACGGCTCCGTCGACGTCGAGTCCCGTATCTACGATCCGAACGCCGTTAAGCCGGGCTACACGGTAACCTTCGATCTCGCGGAATACTTCGCGAAGAAGGAAATCGCGCCGGAAGACGTTACGCAAGAGGATCTTACCACTTGGGGCTGGAACGGCGTTCAGATTACGATCGAAGACTCCATGATCATCGACGCGAGCAACGTCGTGCTCAGTAAGAAGTACGTCGACGTACTCGACGCCCACGGCGAACCGATCTATATCCTCGACGAAAACGGGGACAAGATCGTTAAGACCGACGAGAACGGGAACCCGATCTACGCGCTCGACGAGAATGGCGAGAAGATCGTCAAGACCGACGAAAACGGCGATCCGATTTACGTCTATGAACTCGACGAATACTGCCAGCTGCAACGCAAGCAAGCGACCGACGCCGACGGCAATCTCCTGTACGAGACCTATGTCAACGGCGACTACAAACGCGACGAAAACGGCGATAAGATCCCGGTCTGGGAAGTCGAGTACGAGACGGAATACCTTACGCAGCAAGTCCTTATCGACGACGCGACTACCGCCGGAATTATCGTATCCGGCGAAGATATGTCCCGCGTCATGGCGATTGCCGGCGAAGCGTTAGACGTCGGATTCATTGATATTACGCTAGCGAACGGCGTCGATAGCGTCGGCGCCGGTCTGTACGCGAACGAGTACGTAACGCGCGCGCCCTCGATCTTCTTCGAGCGCGGCGGCGTCGTCAGCAACGACGGCGGCGGTATTTACCTCGGAGAAGGCGCTAACCTCATTATGACAGGCTCGACCGTGTCAGAGAACTATCGCGGCGCCGGTATTACGGGTCTATTGAACTCGGTAATCTACCTGAACGGCGTTACTGTCGAGTACAATATGAACTGCTCGTCCGACTACGAATTCGAGGGATATTACGGCGGCGGCGTAAGCGCGGGTAACGCGACGGTTTACATTAACGGCTCGACGTTCGCAGACAACTTCGCCGGCGCGGCTGGCGCGGTCTATGCGGCGAACCTGTACGTAACGAACTCGTCCTTTACTGGCAACGTCGCGCAAGGCGCTTCCGGTAACGACGTCGGCGCGGTCGTCGTCGTATCGCAAGGGCGATTGACCAACGCGTTGATTGCCGATAACGTAGCCTATAACGGCGGCGCGCTCACCGTCCTGCGCAACGCGAAGGTCGACGTCTATAACTCCACGATTGTGAACAACGACTTCGACGATCTGCGCGTCGAACGCGGCGCTAAGGTCGCGCTATACAATACGATCGTCGGACTCAAGGCGAACCAAGTGATTGCGAACGGCGAACTTACCGCCGAGTACACCCTCTCCGCCTTCGCCGACTGGGCGAATACGACCGAGACGAACAAGCTGTACGAAGGTCAAACGATCTTCGTCGGCGACGTCAAGGGTTACGACTACAACGAAGACGTCGACGGTCCGTACTACGCGCTCGCCGGAACCGCGCTCACGATCGACGCCGGCAATAACGCCTACGTACTGCCCGAGAACGGCTACGGCGAACCCGGCGCG
>CACXHH010000303.1 GCA_902767455.1 uncultured Eubacteriales bacterium | reverse complement strand
TTTCTGAACGCGTGCTTATATATGACTTTGTTTTCGGACAAGCCCTTCGCCCTTGCGGTACGTATGTAGTCGGCGTTCAAAACTTCGAGCATGTTGGTACGCGTCATACGCATACGCCCGCCTATACTCAGAATAACGACCGTGAGTATCGGCAGGAACATGTGTCTTAAATAGTCGACGAATTTCGCCGCGCCCGAAAGCGTGACGGTCGCGTCGCCCATACCCGAAACGGGGAACCAACCGAGCTTGTTGGCGAATAAGTCTTTGAGCATCTGCCCGAAGAAGAAGGACGGAAGCGAAATACCTATAAGCACGAGCACCGTAACGAGATAGTCGACGAACGAATATTGATGCGTTGCGGCGGTTATTCCGAGCGGGATAGCGATAAGGAATTCAAATACGGTCGCGATAGCGGCAACGTAGAAGGAAGTGCCGAGCCTTCCGGGGTTGAATATTTCGGACAGAACTTCTCTGTGCGAGATAAAGCTCGTGCCGAAATCAAGGCGCACGAAATTCCAGAGCCACGAAAAATAGCCCTGCAAAATGCCGCCGTCAAGCCCGTAAGCCCTGTACATTTCCTGTATGAATTCCGGGCTGACGTCTACGCCCGTAGTGTAAAGAGCCAAAATCTTTTGTTCAACGAAGTCTGTCGGCATGCATCTTAAAAGTACGTAAAGTATCAATGAAACGCCGAGCAGTATAAGTATCGAGATACCTATTCTTTTGAGAATATACTTAAACATTCTTACTCCAAGGTTTATCGGGAAAAAGGTTTATTCTTCCCTTTGTTTCGTTCCTTACGCGGCGACGGCAAAGTCGCCGCGTAAGTTGTTTTTCGTGTGAGATCGGGCTTATCAGCCGACCATTTCGAGTTCCCAGATCTTTTCGAGCGGTGACGAATAAGGATTGACGTTGCTGTTAAGCCCTTTTATCGTCTTGCTGTTGTAAGCGTAAAGCGTGCTTCTCTGGTATACCGGCATTTCGACGGAAAGGTCGAGTACGCAGTTGAGAGCCTGTTCGTAGATACCCTTACGGGTGTTCTGATCCATGGTTTCTCTGCCCTGATCGATAAGATCGCTGAGCGCGTCTATGATTTTATGAGCGTCGGCACGGTCATCGGATTCGTGATAGTAAGGAGAAGTATCAGCCTTTATTTCACGATATCCCCACGAATAAACGGAAGTGGCCGTCGAATTCTTGTGGTAGACCTGATACATATCGGGATCGATCGTCGAACCCCAGGCTGCCGCCCAAACGGCAAGAGAGCCCGTCGAAAGTTTGGTAAGAGCCTGAGAGTCGGCTTTTACTTCGATATTCCAACCGCAGTCGTTAAGTATCTCGGCGGCTTTCTTGAATACGGGATAGGTGGGGTGTTCGGTTATCGAAGAACCGGCAATCGTGAAGGTGATTTTAAGCTGCGCGTCGCCTTCTTGAACGCCGCCCTGCGCCATATAAGATCTTATCTTTTCTTTGGCTGCGGCGTCAGTCGTAAAGTACATATAAGTATGGTCGTGAAGCTTTGACTGTTTGGGAAGAGCGCCGGTGTCGTTTTCCGCGGGGTACGCCCAGCTTACCATCGACATAGGATAGTCGATATTAAAGCAGGTGCCCTGTTCGTAGAATTCGAGAGCGAGCTTGGTGTCCATAGCCGCCATGATGGCGCGGCGAACGTAAATGTTGGGGATCTTGCCCGCGTTTACGCCGATATAACCGTAGCCGAGCTGCCAGGAAGAAAGCCTCGTGATGCCTTGTTTTTCAAGTTGGGTAAGTCTTTCGGCGTTAGCCTTGGTGAACTGCGGAGTTACGTAGTCGACTTCGCCGCTTACGAGTTTATCGATAGCGTTGGAAGAGCTTACGACCTGCAAACGGAGTTTGGGCGCCTTTACGGGGAACATGAAGTTGGGGTTTGCCTTGTAGTAAACGATGTTGCTGCTTACAAAGTCGGAACCCTTGGGGTTGTCGCTGTTGTTGACGTCCGAAGCCATGAACGCGCCGGCGCCTACGGGGACTTCAACGTGTCTTTGCGACTGTATGACTTTGCTCTGGAAGTCGGAGCTCGACCATACTACGCCGAAAAGGTTGTTTGCTATATCGATATTCGTGGTGGCTTTGCCCGCGTTCGCGCCGTATTTCGTAGAATACGTACCGCCTTCCGAATAGTAGTGAGCAGGAGCTACCGTGAAGCCTAAGCTGTAAATAGCCTTGGGGTCGGTACCTTCGACGGAAACCTGCAAAACGTCGTATTCGTTGGCGTTCTTTACGGTGCCGTCGGCGTTGTGTTCGTGGGCTACCGTGTAGCTTTTGCCTTTAACGGTAACGGAAGCCGTGCTCGTGGTGTGACCGAGAGAAACTATACCGCTGATGTTGGGGATACGGAGTTCGTTGCCCGAAGTGGTATTGTGAAGATAAATATCTCTCGCTTTTGCTTCGTACTGCGTAAGAACGGTGCCGCTCGTGCCCCACATGGTGAGAATTTCGTTGAAAGCGGTGACGACCTTATCGTTGTAAACTTTGTTGATAGCCGCTTCTTCCGTAGTTATTCTCGATAATATTTCTTTACCCGAGAAATCGTTGATCTTCGTTCTGTCGACTTTACCTTTGATCTCGTTGTAAACGGGAGTGATAACGCCTTCGAAGACGAGGAATTTGGCTACGTCGGAAGAGAGAAGGTCTTTCCATTCGGAATAAGGCGCGGTGGTGAAGTCGAATGCTTCTTTTGCCGCTTTATAGTCTGACTGAAGCTCTTTTTTGAAGATTTCGAGAACGTTGTCGTAGTCTGCGGCGAGAATTCTTCTATAGTCTTCTTCGGTGAAGGTCAAGAGTTCTTCGTCGTTTGCGACCGCTTCCTTAAAATTATCGTCGGTTATCATCCAGTCGTTGATATAGCCCTTCATCTCGGCGGGCGTTGCGCTGTAAGAGGTGGACGCGGAGCCGCCTTGACGGGCTTTAGTGGTATAAACGTCGAGAAGCTGGTAAAGTCTTGCGACGGCTTTGCCGTTGATAAACTCGCTCATGGCATCTTCGGCGTCGTCCGTCGGGTTTTCGGTCTGGAGTCTGTACTCGGTAAGACCTTTGATCTTAATGGAATACATGGTCGAAGAACCGGTGTAAACGGGATCGAGATATTCGTACATGTTAAAGAGTACGTCGTTCATGGTGAGCGGCTTACCGTCCGAGAATTTCAGACCGTTCTTGATAACGAAGGTATAGACGGTTTCAGTCTTGCCACCGTCGTCCTGACGGATAGTATAGTCGAAATCTTTCACTACCGTAGACTGATCGTCGCCCGCTACGGGGTTGCCGTTTCTGTCGGTGGAAAGCATGCCTATCTGAGTAAGGCCGACTACTTCCATAT
>CACXHH010000302.1 GCA_902767455.1 uncultured Eubacteriales bacterium | reverse complement strand
GAATGGACGGAAGCGGTTGAAAGAGATTTCAATCATCCTTCGATAGTGACCTGGTGTCCGTTAAACGAAGTCTGGGACAATATCAAGGATAAGAGAATCCCGAGAGATGTGAGATTCGTCGACGCCGTTTACGAATTAACCAAGGCAATAGATCCGACCAGACCTTGCGTTGACGTAAGCGGCGGTCATCACGGACACAGGACCGATCTTTTTGATTTCCACAGTTACGGCGAATACGAAACGTTAAAAGAAATAATAGACTGTCTTGAAAACGAAAATAAATTGTCCGTATGGATGTTATATAATGAGAAAGAGCCGAACTTGACTTATAACGGCGATTATCCCGTCAACATCAGTGAGTTCGGCGGTAAAAAATTCTCAAATAAAGCCGGCTCTCAAAACGAATCTTCAGATCCGATCCGTAGAGATTACGTCGTTGAGGCAACGGACGATTGGGGATACGGAAACAGTATTTCCGACGAAGAAAAGTTTGTGGAACAATACGAAAAGATAGTAAATCTTCTTCTTTCATGCGAAAAATTGAGCGGCTTTTGTTATACGCAATTATACGACATAGAACAAGAGCAAAACGGTTTCTATACGTATACGAGAGAAAATAAGTTCAGCAAAAGTGCGACTGACAGAATACGCAGGTGCAATTCTGCCGTGGCGAAAATCGAGGAGGAAAAGTTATGATCAGAGTTGCGCTTATAGGCTATGGTCAGCGTGGAAAATTCTATCTTGACGCGTTCAGTAAATATGAAGACGTGAAGGTAGTTGCGGTGTGTGATACGGATCCCGAAAAAATCGCAATAGCGCGAAAAAAGTTTTCTTTGGATGAAAACATGTGTTTTTCTTCGGATACGCAGTTTTTCGGGAGCGGTAAAATTGCCGACGTATTGATCATAGCTTCAATGGATCAGGCTCACTACGCGCAAGCGGTCAAAGCGTTAAAAATCGGTTATCATCTCGTCCTTGAAAAACCGATCGCTCAATCGGTAGCCGAATGTCGGGAAATAGCCGATCTTGCCCATAAATATAATAGGCAAGTATACGTCTGTCACGTCTTGAGATACGCTCCTTTATATACGACTATCAAGAAAATGATAGACGACGGTAAAGTCGGAAACGTCATTTCCATATCTGAAACCGAACACGTCGGTTGGTGGCATCAGGCGCACAGTTTCGTAAGAGGTAATTGGCGCAAAGGCGGCGACACGAATCCGATGATAGTGGCTAAATGCTGTCACGATCTCGATCTTTTGGTATGGCTCACGGGTAAAAAATGCAAAAGCGTTACTTCGTACGGCTCGTTGATGTATTTTAAAAAGGAAAACGCCCCCGAAGGTTGCGCAGATTATTGTTTTGAGTGCTCTTATAAAGATCAATGCAAGTACAACGCAATGAAATTTTATACCGAATATCCTGCGTTTGCCTTCGCATCAGGTCAATATTTGGGATCGCCCAAGGATAAGCAAGCTATTTACAACGCGTTCAGTAAAAGAGCAAATCCTTACGCAAGATGCGTGTTTAAATGCGACAACGACGTGGTGGACAATCAAGTCGTCAACGCGCTGTTTGAAGACGGTTCGACCGCGCAACTGACGATGACTGCCTTTTGCGAAGGCGGTATCAGAACGATAAGGGTTCACGGAACGGAAGGTGAAATCGAAGCGAGTATGCTTGACAACATTATCCATTACCAAAAATTCGGCAAGATTTACGGCGTTCAGCCTGAAGAAATCAAAGTTACCGTCGAAGAAACCTTCGGTGGGCACGGCGGTGGTGACGAGAAGATGGTAGACGATATCGTCCACGCCTTACGCGGCGATGCAAGCGCCAAAGGTCTTACTTCGATCGACAAATCGATCATGAGCCACCTGATGGGGTTTGCGGCGGAAGAATCAAGGCTTGAAGACGGAAAGCCGATAAGTATTTAACGGAGATATTTCCGAAAATAATAAATAAAAATTAAGGAGAAAAATATGAAAAAAGCTATTACGTTACTTATGTGTATCATGTTGATCGTTACTTTCGTTCTCGTTGGTTGTGAACCTTCTACCGAAAAACCAGACGGCGCTACTTCGATTGACGAATTCGATCGTGAAACCACGATAAATACCGGTAAGACGACCTTGTTTATAAGCAACTTCAACGGTGCGTTCGGGGAAAAATGGCTCAAAGCCGCGGCTAAAAGATATGAAGAAATTCATAAAGACGACGTTTATGAGCCCGGAAAGAAGGGCTTGCAGATCTGGATCGATAACGCAAAGCAAGGCGGTAAAGATATTATAGACGGCATCGACAGGAGCCGTGACGCCATATTTTTTACCGAATACGTTTATTACAACGATCTCGTTGCGAGCGGTAAAGTTCTTGATATTACTCAACTTGCAAGTGAAAAACTTACGCAATACGGAGAAAGCAGAAGTATATTCGACAAACTGACTGCCGAACAGAAAGCTTATCTTATGACCGATAACAACAAAATATATATGTTACCTCATTACCAGGCGTTCCGCGGTATAACTTACGACGTAGATCTTTTTGAAAAAGAATTATTATATTTTTCTGCCGAAAAAGAAAACGGGAACGACGGTTTTATCGTAAGCGAAACGGAAACGAGATCCAACGGCCCTGACGGAAAGGCAAATACCTATGACGACGGACTTCCCGCAACTTACGACGATTTCTTCAAGCTTTGTTCAAAGATGAAAGAAATCGGTATTACTCCCGTCATCTGGACGGGCGATCACCCCAATTACTTTACGGAATTTTTGGCTGCTCTCGCATGTGACTACGAAGGCCTTGAACAGTCTATGCTCAATTTCACGTTTGACGGAACGGCAAAGAATTTAGTTGCATCCGCAAACGCTGCTGAAATCACGTCGAAAATGAGCGCAACGACGATCACGCCCAACAACGGCTACCTTCTTGCGAAACAAGCGGGCAAGTATTACGCTTTACAGTTTGCCGACAGATTGCTCAATAAGTCGACTAAATATATTGATTTAAGGTCGGTTGGCTCGCTTTCTCATACGGATACTCAAAAGACCTATATCGCAAGCCGTTTCTTATCAACGGAAAACACTATAGGTATGCTCATAGAAAGCAACTATTGGGAAAACGAAGCTGACGACATGGGATACTTCAAGACTATGGCGAAGCAATACGGTGAAGATAAAGCTTCGAGAAGCGCAAGACGCTTCGGTTTCATGCCGTTCCCGAAAGCCACTCAAGCTGAAGTAGGCGAAGGCGTCACGCTCGTTGACTATCTTATGTCGGGAGCCTTCATAAGAGGCAATATAGGTCAGGAGTCAGGAAAGGCTTACGAAAAAGACCTTGCGCTCGACTTTTTGAAATTCCTTTACACCGATCAGTCGCTCGTTGAATTTACCGAATATACGGGATGCCCGAAGTCTTTGAACTACGATATCGATTCTATTTTGAATAAGGTATCGTATTATACCAGGAACGTTTTTGAAATGAGAGCGAGAGCCGACGTAGTTTATCCTTTCAGTAAAGAACCCATCTATGCCGATAACGCTTCCAACTTCAACTTTGCTTATTTCTACAGAACGACTGTGAACAGAGGACAGGGCAACACTCCTTATACCATTCCGTCCGACGCTATATACAAAGACGGTTTGACCGGCCTTGAATACTTTAACGGGCTTGCCGTATCTACGTCAAAAGAGTTCTGGGATTCGAATTATTCCAAGTATTTTAAATAATCAATAATCAAATTTGGGGAAACCTTGATGTTAAAGGTCGATTTTAAAAACAGAAGGTCGAGAAATCAATTTATATTTTACAGCGCTATGATAGCTTTGCCGCTCGTGCAGGTGCTTATCTTTTACTTTGGCGTAAATATAAACTCTATTTTGTTAGCCTTTAAGGATTACGATAGAACTACCAACACCTATACTTGGGTGGGGTTTGATCATTTTACGAAAGTTATAACCGAAATGTTTTCGGACGTGACGTGGGCGTTTGCTTTCAAAAACTCCTTTATTGCGTGGATAACTTCGTCAAGTATCAGTATGGTCCTCGCTCTGTTTTTTTCCTATTTTATATTTAAAAAAGGTTTATTCAGGAACTTTTTCAGGGTAATGCTTTACTTACCGTCTATAATCAGCGGTATAGTAATGGTTATATTGTTTAGGAATCTCGTGGACAGCTTTATACCCGCCGTCGTAGTAAGGCTTGGCGGTGAAGAAATGCTTGGGTTGTTGTCTAATCACAATACGACAATGTTTATGTTGATTTTTTACAATATACTCATGAGTTTCGGAACCAATGTTTTACTGTTGTCGGGCGCCATGTCGTCTATCTCGACTTCTATAACCGAAGCTGCGCAGATAGACGGCGCAAACAGATGGAGAGAGTTCTGGAGTATAGTTTTTCCTCAGATTTTCCCAACGTTTTTAACGATATTCGTAATAAGCGTAGCTAATTTGTTCGCAAATCAGTTGAGCTTGTTCAGCTTTTACGGTTCTCACGGGGATCCGCAGTTTTCAACGGTAGGCTATATTTTGTATAAGCGTACGCTTGCGGCTTCGTATGCCGAATACCCCGATCTTGCCGCTATCGGTATTATACTTACTTTGATCATCGTACCGATCACGTTGGGTATAAGAAAACTACTTGAAAAGGTTGGTCCTTCAAATGAGTAAAAAGACGAGAAGTATCAATTACAAGAAAAATAACGCAAAATCTCCCCTTATGATAATACTTTTCGTATTGTTGATTGTATATTCGGTTTCTATTATTTTACCGATAGTATGGGGTCTCTTCGAGGCGTTGATGGATGGCGAAAAGATAGAATCTACGGTTATCCCATGGCCATCGGATTGGAAGTTTGACAACTTCTTCAAAGCTTTCGGGTTTTTCTACGTTCCCGTCGAATCCGAAAAAGGTACCGTTTATCCGAATTTGTGGTTCATGTTCGTTTACACCATGATATACGCGGTCGGTTCGGCTTTTACGGCTACGTTTATACCATGTCTCGTGGCGTATCTGACGGCGCGTTTCGATTACCTTTTGAGCCGCATAATCAACGTGTTTGTGATTATCGCCATAGCGCTTCCCATCGTCGGTTCGCTTCCGAGCGAAATACAGATGGCGAAAAGCCTCGGGCTTTACGACAGATTCTGGGGAATATGGATAATGAAAGGTCATTTTATTTCCGTTTATTATCTGATATTTCACGCAAGATTCAAAGCATTTCCCAAATCTTACGAAGAAGCGGCGCAGATAGACGGCGCGGGGCATTTCAGAATTTTCTTCCGCATAATGCTTCCGCTCGTCAAAAATCTTTTCTGGACGGTATTTCTTATAATGTTTATATCGTTCTGGAACGATTATTACACTCCGCTCGTATATATGCCGACCTATCCTACGATAGCTTACGGAATGTGGTATTTCAACAACAGTACGGAAAACATTATCTCGAACGTTCCGATGAAGATAACCGGCTGTATGCTTATGCTGATACCGATACTCGTGATTTTCTCCGTTTTCAGCAAACGACTTATGGGTAACCTTACCGAAGGCGGAGATAAAGAATAGTTTAAGAACTTTCGCATAAAAAAGCAATCACTGCAATTTAGCAGTCAATAAATAAGGAGATGGAAAAATGAAAAAGAAACTAATTTTGTTCTTTTCGCTTATCGCCGTTATTACGCTTTCGCTCGGTATTTCATTCGTAAAGATGAATTTGACGAGAGCGGCGGCAGAAGGCGAAGACGGTTTTTCTCCGTTCAACATCGAATCCGTTTACATGAAAGGCGATCTGATGGATGTTCCCGAAGTTTCTTTCGTTAAGGAAGGGAAAACATTTCAGACTCAATCGGTAATGGTTTTTCCGAACGGTGACGCAAGGAGAGTGAACGGAAACGCGCTTCTCACGCAATTCGGTAAGTATCATCTTGAATATTCGGCAACGGTATCGGGTAGAACGTATTCTGTCGGTAAAGATTTTTACGTATATCTGCCGAAGTATGAATTGTCCTCCGCCAACGACGAAGCGTATTACGAAGAAAACGGCGTAGACGGAAGCCGTGGCGAGATGGTCACTTTGTCAAGCGAGGAAACTTTAACGATAAACGATTATTTTGATATCACAAAGTCAACGCTTGCTAAACCTATTTTCGAGAGTATAATAGTACCTTCATCCGTAGGTACGGCTGATTTTAACACGCTCCAGATAGATTTTATCTGCAAAAACGATCAATCGCAGTATCTTCGTATAATAGTGAACTATAACGAGAGCAATAACTGCACGTACACTTTGGCCGGCGTTCAGAACCAGACGCCTTCCGGTTATGAAAGTTTCTGGAACAAACTGCACGTCGGCGATTCCTGGGGCGCGCCCTATCACGGCACGTTTGCGGGAAGAACGGCGAGCGGGCACGATCAGTTATATTCCGACATCAAGATATGGCTTGATTATGCGAGCAAAAAGGTTTACGCTAACGTAGCTAAGGGCTTCGTTATCGACCTTGACGATTCGCAGTATTTCGGCAACCTTTGGACAGGCTTTACCGAAAACGAAGTGTTCCTTCGCGTTTCGGCAAGCAGATATAAAGGTGTTATTCCCGCTAAATTCCTTATTTTGCGCGCAGGCGATATCGACTTAAAAGAACAAAACGTTTTCGATACGGCGGCACCCGAGATCGCGATTGACTACGACGGTCTTGACGAAAAAAATCTTCCCGTCGGTGTGGTTGGGTATAAGTATAAGGTAATGGACGCAACGGCAAACGACTATTTAAGCGGAGCTTGTAAAGTGACGACGCGAGTGTTTGCAAGAGTCAACACTTCAAGTGAACACGAAATTCAAGTCGTAGACGGCTATTTTACGCCGACGAGCGCGGGCGAACATATCGTATCGTATTCCGCCGTTGATAAATCGGGTAACGCAGCTACCAAGACAGTCAAGATAAACGTGGTTGGCGAATACGCCGCACCGGAAATGCTTTTTAACGGGAAGGTAACTTCCGCGCTTACGGGCGAAGTGGTGAAAATCGCCGACGTGGATCCGATAAACTGTATCGGTAACGCGACCGTCGAAAGCAAAGTCACTTTTAACGGTAACGACTGCGAAATAATCGACGGTAGTTTCCGTCCCGCAAAATCGGGTGAATATACCGTTTCCGTTACGGTCACGGATTATCTTGGTCGTAAGGCTGAAAACGGTTACGTCGTTTCCGTTTCTGATAACGACAAAGCGGTTTTCATAGACAAAATATATTTGCCGGATTATCTGATAGCCGGTTCTACGTACGCTTTCGATAAAGTATTTGCTTACGATTACACGGCAAGCGGAAACGGCAGAAAGGTCGAAGCTATTCTCGTGACAGAAGATAAAAACGGCGTAAAGGAGCACGCGGACGGCAAATATACGCCCGAAGTAAGCACTCATCTTGACAAGGCAAAAGTTTATTATAAGGCTATTATAAACGGTAAAGTTTCCACGAGCGAAAAATACGATATTCCCGTATGCGTCGTAGGAAACGGTCAGAATATAGATATTTCAAAGTATTTCGTTTCAGATTCTGCGACGATAGAAAAGACGAACGTCGGTATGCGCATATCGACTACAACGGATAAAGCAAAAGTCGATTTTGCAAACTTCCTGCTCGCAAACGGCACTGCGATCGAATTTGACGTTGACGCCACGGAAAACAATTTCTTTAAAGTCAATATTTATTTGACGGACGTAATAGACGCAAGCAAGTCGATAGCGATCTCTTATGAAAAATTGAGCGAAGATAAATCTTTCTTTTACGTAAACGACGGAACAAAATACGAGATACCTTCTTCTTTCTACGGAAAAGGACAAAATCCTTTCATTTATAAGTACGACAACGATCAATTGACTATAACGGATACGTCGAAAGTTACTTTCGGAGTTTCAAAGACAGTTTACGGAAGAGAATTTACGGGTTTTTCAAGCGGCAAGGTAAAAATGACGCTTGAATTTGAAGGCGTAAAAGGAAAGTCGACGATAATCGTTTCCAAACTCAGTGGGCAGAATACCACGAGCGTGAAAGCCGACCTTATCAAGCCGAGAATATCGCTTGATTCTCTTATGGCTTTCCGTTATCAACTCAACGACGTCGTCGAACTATCCACCGCTCTTGCAATGGATGTTCTCGATCCCAACATCGAGAATTATTATACTGTCACGGGGGTAGGCGGAGAAGTAGTTAAAGACGTGAACGGCGTTGAACTGTCGCGCGTACCGCTCAACGAGAAACATTACGTCAAACTTGATAAATACGGTACGTATCGCGTTTCGTTTACGGCAATCGACTGGAACAACAAGAAGGAAGAAGACTTCGGCTACATTATGGAAGTCGTAGACATAACTCCGCCCGTGCTCGCTATTTCAGACGACGCGGCAAAGGCGGCTAAAACAGGCGACAAAATGAACGTTCCGAAAGCCGTAGCTATAGACGATTTGGACGGCGAGTTGCAAATAACCGTTTTCGTGCTTTTGCCGGACGGTCGATTTGCAAAGTACGGGACAGCCGTCACCGAGTATACGATGAAAGGCAAATACGTTTTCTACTTCTATACGTTTGATTCGTCGGGTAATACCGCGATCGGAACTTACGAAGTGACCGTTGCATAATGGAGGAGTTACATGAAAAGTTTATTAGTAAAATGTATTTCTTTGATAGTGATTCTTACTTTTTTGTTTTCGCTGTGCGCTTGCGAAAATAACAGCGACAGCGCTCGGAACGAATCCGTTAATGCGAGCGCTTCTAAGAGTAACGCCGACGGTTCGGACGATTATAAGGGAAGCATAACGATAAAAGATCCGCCTGCAGGATATAACGAAGGCGAAGAGCCGGACGACGACGCTTATAACGTTTCGGTGCCGGATTATAACAAGACGCAGGAAGTTCTCTGCGATAACGGACGTACGGATTATAAAATAGTGGTATCCAAGGACGCGTCCGCAAACGTATACGAAGCGGTCAACGAATTCAATTATCTGTTTGGTGAAGCAACCGGTACTTTTTTCGGAATAACGACTGATGATAATGTCGCGTGGTCAAATGACGCGAAATATATATCTATCGATTCAACGACCTTAGCCGATAACGCAGGCGTCGGTAAACCTGACGTAAACGGGCGCGGATTCGTTATAAAAACCGTCGGTAAATCGTTGTTTCTCCGCGGAGGTACCGAAAACGGCAGTATGTATGCCGTGTACGAATTACTTAGCCGCATTCTTAACTTCGAGTGTTATTCAAACGACGAGTTCGAGATAGCGAAAGCAAATAAGCTGAATCTTCCGAACTTTGATATCGAGGACGAGCCTGATATTGAATTTATGGCAAGACCTAACGGTATTATGGAAGCAACGACCGTAAACCGTTTAAGATACAAAAGCGCGGGGTTCATGTACCCAAACGGCGGCGCTCAGTGGCATAACTCCTTTGACTATATCAAACCAACCGAATATATGGATTCTCATCCGTTATGGTTTGCCGATAACGGTGAAAATCTCTGTCTTACCGCTCACGGCAACAAAGCGGAATACGACCTTTTAGTCGACACCGTAGTCGAAGGTATGAAAGCTGTTATCGATTTGTATCCCGACGGCGACACGCTTACCTTTACGCATCAGGACGTCGGTTCCTGGTGTACGTGTTCGTCTTGTTCCGCAAACAAGGCAAAATACGGAACGAACGCTTCGACCAAGATAATGTTTATGAACGACGTCGTTGAAAAAGTCGAAGCCTGGCGTGAAGAAGCTTACCCCGAAAGGGACAATATCTGCTACGTATTCTTTGCGTACACAGCTACACGCGTAGCACCCGTAAAGACTGAAAACGGCAAAATAGTTCCCATTGACGAGAAGGTAAGACCTAATCCGAAGCTCGGCGTTATGTACGCGCCTATTGAGTCGGACTTTATTCACGGCAGAACGGCTCCGCAAAATTCTTCACAGTATCAGGATATGAAAAACTGGATGGCGCTCGTCGGCGACCACCTTTATTACTGGCTTTATCAGGCGTACTTCTACGACTATTTTATCCCTTACAACAATTTCGACAGCATGCAGGATAACTATCAGGCGATGGCGGAATGCGGCGGAAAATGGATATACGATCAGTCAAAGTACGATACAAAGGCCGCCACGGGATTTGAAGTGTTGAAGACATATCTTGAATCGAAGCTTTCCTGGGACGTCAACGCCGACGTCACGAAATGTACTGACGACTTTTTCAAGTATTATTTCCGCGCGGCGGCGCCGTATATGAAGCAATACTTTATGTCTTTAAGGCTTAACTATCTCAATATGAGTGAAAATCTCGGACTTGGCGGCTGGATAGGAATGCGGGTTGCAAACGTAGATTACTTCAAATACAATACCCTTGCAGAGTGGAAAGCTCTGATAAACAAGGCTTACGATTCTATCGAATACCTTAAAGAAAAAGATTACGCAACTTACAAGAAGCTTTACGACCGTATACGTCTTGAAAGCTTGGCGATAAGATACCTTATCATAGAACTTTACGGAAGCACGGTTTATACGTCGGTAGAACTTGTAAACGAAAAGCAGAGTTTCAAGAAAGATTGCACTGAACTCAACGTTACGAGTTGTAGAGAACACGTGCTCATAACCACCTTGTGGGCAAATTGGAACGTCTGATAAGGAGACGGATGATTATGAAAAAAATAATATTATTTTTGACGATTTGCGTTTGCGCGTTATGCCTCGTTGCCTTTGCGGGCTGCGAACAACAGCCGAACGCTGACAGCTCAAATCAGAGTACGAGCGTTTATTCGGGCGAAGCGTCTATTTCTTTGCCGCAAGACGAACTGGAACTGTACGTCAATCAAACTGCGAAGATAACCCCGAAATTAAATAACGTTGAAGGAACTCTCTTCTGGCAGACGACCAATCCTTACGTCGCTTCGGTCGATCAGGAAGGCGTGGTGACGGCAAGGTCCGTCGGCAAGGCAACGATAACCGTATTTAACGGTAAGGTCGGCGCAAACATAACGATAAAGGTCGTTGAAGCCAAACAGACTGCGTCGATAACGTTTACTACCGATACTGTGAACGTCGATTATTATTCCGAATATAAGCTTAATCCCGTAATCGTTGACTGTGACGGTCCTTTCACCTGGACGTCAAGCGACCAAAGCGTCGTCAAAGTCGATAACGAAGGCAATCTCACGCCCGTTAAAGTAGGTTCTGCCGACGTGCAGATAAACGGCAACGGCAAAGGCGCAAAAATAAGAGTAAACGTCGTATCGGGCGAATACCTTCCGACCGTTTCATACGAAAGACAGGAAGTATGTATTTTAAAAGATATGTCGATCGGATTAGGCGTGTTCGTCGAGTATCGCGGCAATAAGGTTTCGGGATACACGGCGAAATACGAATTGCAGGACAAATCCGTTGCGACCGTAGACGATAACGGCGTAATCACCGGCTTGAAAGCGGGAACTACTACGATGACCGTCAATATCGAATATCGCGGTTACGCCTTCCCGACAACGACCGTTCCCGTAACGGTGAAAGACGACGTCGAAATGCGTCTTTCCGAGCAATCGATTACGTTATACACTTATAACGATCCCGCCCGTGAAAAGTATTCGACGCGGCAGGTGACGGTTTCCGTATTTGAATCGGGCGACGAAATAGCAAACGCCGACGTTAGTTTTGCAACGGAAGACGGAAGCGTCGCAACGGTAACTTCGGACGGCACAATAACTGCCGTTGCAAAAGGCGAAACCATCGTTTGCGCAACGTATACGTCGGCATACGGATTTACTGCCGTAGCGTATATAAACGTTTCCGTTGAATGGACGGTCGTACGACTAAACTCCACTACTACCGTTCAGGTCGGAACGAGCGACGGCACGATAACGGGAGAAACCTATCTGCCGTTACCGAGCGAGATACAAGGCTTAGTGACTGCTATATCCGGCGACGGCGGCGAAACGGTAAAGTCGCTCGTAAACCCCGGAGTCGTTTTAACGAGAGAACTTCTCGTAGCGTTCAATCGTTATAACGAGCGCTGCGTCGAGAAAGGCGTTCTGACGTTATACAGTGATAACGGTATCGCTTACGAAATGATCGTCGACGCAGTAACCCTTATAATAAATAACATTGAAGATTTCAACAAAATGTCGGATTACGGCAAAACGCATGAAACCGGTCATACGGGATATTACGTTCTCGGCGCGGATATTGACGGCGGAACGCTCGAGCGTCTTTCGCAGTATTGCGGCGGTAATTCTTACGAAACGAACGGCTTCCGCGGTATATTCGACGGAAGAAACCACGTTATTAAGAACGTTACGCTTGTAAACAATTATTTGTTCAGCGGCGTAGGCGAAAACGCCGTGATCAAAAACTTTGCGCTTATCGATCCCGTTTTGTCCATACAGACGACGTATAGTCTGATCTCCGAACTTCAGGGCGCAACGCTTGAAAACGTATATTTGAGGCTTCCTACCGTTTCAATGATAGGCTACGTCGGCAGCACGTCGCACATAAGAAACGTAGTGTTCGTTTCTACGGGCGGCAGCGGAAACGTTAGAATGAATCAAAATCTTACCGATAATTCAGACGTGACCAACGTCGTTTACGTTGCCGACGGATATAAAAGGGATTCAACGTACGGACTTGGAAATTCGATATTGACCGGATGCCACGCTTATAACACGACTTCCGATATGATAGCCGACCTTGTCGAAGAAAACTACATTGCAAGTTGGAACGGATCGTTCTCTTTTGAAAATGCGGGCGTGTATTATTCGGGCAACAAATTGTTCGGCGTCGCGCTCGACGTTAAATACACGAGCGAAGTTTACGCAAATTCGGTTAATATCATAAGCGCGGACAGAGCTACGTTCACCTTGAAAAAAGAGATCGCGGGCGTTACTATAAACGAAACCACGGGCGAATTGAACGTCGGAAACGTTGCGATAGACACGGTCATATCCGTAATCGTTACGAGCGCTATCGACACGAATTACAGCTTGCAGATAGACTTGACCGTCGTATCGAAACCCGTAGATCTCACCGCAAACGGCGTTTACGATATCGAACTCGGCTCGGCTCACAGTATCACCGCTATCGAAGGCAACGTTATCGCCATCAAGACGGCGACGGGCGAGAAGGTTACGCTTGCAAATGCTAACGTAGTCACCGCTTCCGAACTTAATTCCGCCGCAGGTGTAAAATGGAGCGAATCTATCACTATCAATTTCTATACGGAGAACAATACTTACGTTCTCAACGCGGCGTTCATTACCAAGATCATAAGAAACATCAGCGACCTTAAGGCTGCGGCAGATTACTGTTATAATGACCGCGACAAAAAT
>CACXHH010000301.1 GCA_902767455.1 uncultured Eubacteriales bacterium | reverse complement strand
CCGGCGGCGATATGATTTGCGATAATTCGTTCCTTGAGGCGTCCGAGTTCCTCGTTGAGGATGTTTTCGGCGGTTGTCCTTGCGTCCATTGGTTCCGGGGTTTATTCGACACACACGCCGACGGCCTCGACGACCTCGGGGGTAATTGTGAAAATACAAAGGTTCGCGTCGAGTCGGTCGAACGACACGGAATAAGGGACCCGGCCCTCGATGTGTTCGAAATATCCCGTCGCGTTCATACGGGCGACGAAATCGGCCGCAATGCCTTTCAGTCGTTCAACGATTGTTTGCGCCTGTTCCCCGGTAAAATCGAGGGGCATTGCGTCGGCAAATGCGAGGAGGGTTTGCGGGGAGTCCTTGAGGAATCCCGTTGAGGTGAACACCAACCCGCCGGAAACGGGTTGCACATACAACAACGCCGGGAGGGTTGACCCGTCGTCGGCCTTGACAACGCCGTCGCGGTCGCGGCGGTATTTGTCAAACCGGAGGTTCGCCCGGGGCCACGTTTCGCACATATACGACAACCCGGCCGCCCTTGCGATTTCCGCGATTCTTTGTTCAATTGTGGGTGTTTGCATACTGTTATTTTTTGGGTTTGAGTTTCGCGTTGACGACGTCCCGGAGGCGGCGTTCGTACGCGTCCCGTTCGGCGTCCATTTTCATACATTGATAGACCCGCAACCACGGGACCGACAACGCGTCGTCGTGGTTGGTGTATCCCATACGCCGGGCGTACCAATCGACGAGGCCGAACGGCCCGAAATCGAGGTCGTTTACCCCGGCGGCGAGTTCGTCCTCGTCCGGGGTGTGTTCTATTGCCTTGAATAGTTTTCCGATACGTTCGAGTTCGCGCGTAACGAACGCAAGGAACCCGAACACCCGGTCCGCCCTCGTCCGGAGAATCCACGCGGCCGGGCGGCGCGTCTTGAGGACCGTTCGGGCGACGATAACGATTGAGTCGCCGTTCGACGTTCCCTCGATTTCCTGTAACCCGAGGAGTTCCCCGAACGTGAGGCCGTCGAGGGAATCCGGGACCCGGCGACCGAACAGGCGGTCCGGCCGGGGTTGGTGGTTCAACCACGCCCGGGAGGACGGCGTCAACGCCTTTTCAATCCGGAGAATCCGGGCCGTTGAGGGTATGTTCGTTTTCCTGTTCATATCGTCGTTAATTAAGTTTCGACACGTGGACCCTCGCCCCTCGGACTTGCGGCCGAATGTAATATATCATTCCCATATTGAGTCCGTCGAAATAGTCCGGGGAGTGTCCGAGAATCTTTTTTTGTTCCGTCTTTTCAATGAGGCGTTTTTTCGAGGTGTCCGCGTCGATGTCGTGGGCGACTAAACACGCCTCGAGTTCCTCGGCGATTCGTTCCCGTTCCTCCGGGTCGTCGCAATCAATGTGTATTTGTCGGTTGTTTATGAGTTCCGCAAGTTTGAACGCGCATTCCGATTTGAGGTTGTAATATTGCTTGTTGTACGCCCGTTCCCCGCCGTGAAACTCGGTAATCCCGACGAGGTACGAGGAAAGGTAATCCCCGAGGCCGTCGGAGTCCGCGACGATTTGGGAACGGCCGACGCCGTACGACCGGGAGAGGTCCGCGAGGGAATCCTCAATTTCTTTCGAATTCGCCTTGTCGAGTTTGATTCCAACCCGGACGACAAGACCGTTCCATTTCCACGCGATAAACTTGTCCCGGCCCCGGGTCGCAAGGTCGGCGGATATACGGCGCAACCCGGACGGTTGAACCGGGTTCGTGAACGTGTCGAGTATTGCGTCGTAATCGACGAGGGCGTTAACGTTCCCCTCGTACTCCCACCAACCGGACAACAGGCGCAACCGGGTTTGGCGATTCTTGATTGACTCGAGGGTCCGGATGTAATCGGCCGATACGAACGGGTTGTCATATACGAGGGCCTGTATGAACGCGCAATCCTTGTCGAGGGTCCCGGCCTTGAACGGCTTGTAAAATTGGGTGTACAACCAATTTTTTTTAGGGTTACAGGTGATTAACATTTTCGGTTCGAGGCCGTACTCGACGTTGAGGTGTCGCCCGATTCGGGACTTGAGAACCTCGAACGCGAGGTAATGAACCTCGCCGCCCTCCTCAATCCAACCCCCAGTGAATTCCTTTGAACCGAGGCGTTCGAACATTGGGTCCTTTTTCGGATAGAACGTCAAATCGAGGAGGATTATTTCCGAACCGTTT